>NZ_JBSVWN010000110.1:0-6736 GCF_054071325.1 Pseudomonas sp. SDO5215_S409
CCGTACGTACGGTGGTGTGAGAGGACGGCGGATGTGAATCCGCCTCCTACTCTATACGTGCGATACGGGCCGGCCTATTGCAACAGGTCCCGTGCGCGGGAGGCGTTGATGTAGTCGACCAGCAATTGCAGCAGCTCCTCGGCCCCGAGCCGTTGGTCGTCGATGCATAACTGCGTGGTGCGCAGGATGATCAGCCTGCGCCACTTTTGCAGCCACACCCCCGGCACGCCAAAACCGGTGCCACGGGCGTTGGGCAGCGGGGCGTCGGGGTGCAGGTACACAAACAGCCAAAAGCCATGGGTGGTATGGATCTTGACGTGGGAGATATCCCGGATCGGCACCGGCTGCGCCAGGTTGGCGAACACGAAGTCATCCGGCGTGAGCCTCAAGGCGGTCAAGGGGGCGCGCTTGATCAGCCGCAACCCCAGGCCCAATAGCCCAAGCGCCAGCACCAGGCTGAGGGCCCCCAGTGTCTGCATCGTCTGCGACTTGTCCAGGCTCATGCCCGGGGACAACTGCGACAGCAGCAACCAGTAAAGCGCCAGCGCTGCAAACGGCAGCGCAATCGCCACCAGGATCGTGCCCCGCAGGCGACTGCCCTCGTGCAGGTATTGCTCACCCTCGACGGCGTCTACATGCGACTGCAGTTCTTGGGTGTACTGCGTGTCCTGGTTGACGTGGGCGCTTACCTGTTCGCAGGACAACTGGCGGCGCAGTGCCGGGGCGTCTGCGAACCAGGCGTTCAAGGCGGCGCTGGCCTGCGAAGGGGCGGGAGCGCGGGTGGCACTGGCCAGCACTTCTTCCACCGGCACGCGCAGGGCGCGCAGCCGCTCATTATTGGCGGGCAACTGGCGGGCAGGGTGCGCCTGGCACTCATTCAGGGCGTGGGCCGACAGTTTCAATTCGCGGTGCTGCAACTCATCGATGACTTGCCGTACCAGGTCCTCGACCACCGGCCATTGGCGCGTATTCAGGTCTTGGTACACCCTCAGCAGCTCCGCCAGGTGAGGGGCCAGCACCGAGGTGCGCAGCAGCGCCGAGGCCACTGCGGCTTGGCCCACCAGCGAGGCCGCAGCGGCGTCTGCGTTTAATTCACGTGTGCGGGCCAGTGGCATCATGGCCTCGCCCAGGCGCTCCAGAAACAACTCGCCAAACAACCAGGCCGGCACCATCAAGCTGGCTCTGGCCTGCTCGCTGGCCCGTATGTTGGCGATCAACGCCTCAAGGTTGTCGCGTGTGCCGTTGTAAACCGGCAGAAACCCTTGGCTGTAGTCGCTTTGCTCGCCCACAAAATACGCCAGTTCATGGCCGATCAACGCACCTGTTTCCTGCGCGTCCAGCACCGCCAGGTACAGCAGCGGTACGTGCAACGTGCGGCCCTGCAGCATGATGTGATCGGGAGACAACCAGGTTTCGCCAGCCGTGACGTAGCAACCCGGCGCCAGGCTCACCACGATCTGATCCGGCGGCAGGGCGCCCAATCGCGTGGCCCACGCATTCACTTGGCGCCACAAGCCCGGCGCCTGGTCAGGCCTTACGAGCTGGCCAAACAGGTGCCGTGGCTGGGGTTGCAACAGCCTGAGCAGCGCCGGTGATTGCAGGAGCATCAGGCACACGACATACAGGCACGCCAGGGTGAAAAACAGCACCCCCAAGGCCAGCTTGACGTTAAAACTCGACATCGTTCCCTGCTGCCATTGCGCAAGGGACTCATACAGCGCGATCAACACCAGGGTGGGGGAGATTGCCCACAAATGGGCGAGCAGCAGGCGCGGCACCCAGCGCTCGCCCAGGGCCAGCACCTGTAGCAACTGCGCCTGGGATTGACGCGCGCGCCTACCTGCCCATTGCATCCACAACAGCGCCACCACGCCGACGCCAGCGGTGAACAGCGCAAAGCCGATCACCCACGGCGCCAGCCATTGCAGCGCCTGGTTGACGCCTTCGCTGAACGCCATTTCGTCGTCGGCCTGCTCCAGGCTGGCCAATGCCTGCTGCGCGGTGGTGTGCTTGTCGTCGAGGTTGACCGAGGTGTTGGGGTTTTGCGCGACCAGGCCGCGCACGTAGTCCAGGTCGGCAGGCAACTGGGCCTTGAAGGCGGCTGTTTTTGCGGTTCGCAGGTCCGCGCGTTGCAACTCCCAGGCGCCGCCTGCGGCGAGCAGCAAGGGGAGGGCGATCAGCAACACGATGAGTCTCAAGGCGTTCATTGGCATCCGTTCACAACGCAAAAAGGAGTGACGGCGTTATACAGAAAAAAGCCTGGGAGGGGGATGCAAAAGTGGCACTTTAATGGCGACGACAGGCAGCGCCGAGACGCTGCCCGCCTGGCCTGTCAGTTCTGTGGACGCTGCTTGGTGGCGTCCAGTTCAGCCTTTTTGGCCGTACTGATTTCGGTGATTTTTGCCGACTTTTCAATCGCCATATTGAACGTGGCTTCCATCTTGGCAATCGCCGAATCGGCGCTGCTGGTATTGCCGGTGCCGCCGGTAGCCGGGGGCTGACCGCCGCCGCCGCAGGAAGGAGGAACGCACGACATTGGAACTCCTTGCATCGTGAGATGCGGGTTGAGGGGGATGGGGAACACCAGTGGATGTTACTTAGCCATTATCCCGCCCGGGTGTGAAAGCTTGTGAAAGCGCAGCGATCAATTAGTTACATCGCATCACTAATGAAGTACTCGTAGCCGTCTTTATCCGCTTTGAGCAACCTCATAAATTGGCCCCACTGCCTGCCCATCCTCCTGAAGGGCACGCCACTGGAGCCTTTGCCATGCCTTTTGTCAGCGTACGCATCACCCGCGACGGCGTTACCCGGGAGCAGAAAGCCCAGGTGATTGCCGAGATCACCCACACCCTGGAGCGCGTGCTCGGCAAGCGCCCCGACCTCACCCACATCGTCATCGAAGAAGTCGACACCGATAACTGGGGCTACGCCGGTATTACCACCACCGCGTACCGCAAACAGCTGGCGGACGACGCATCATGAGCGCGCCCGTCACCATCGACTTCATCTCGGATGTGGTCTGCCCCTGGTGCGCCCTGGGCGTCACGGCGCTGGAGCAGGCCATCGACAACCTGGCCGGTGAAGTGTCGGTGCAACTGACCTTCAAGCCGTTTGAACTCAACCCCGACATGCCGGCCGCAGGCGAAAACGCCGTGGCCCACATGATGCGCAAATACGGGCGTAGCGCCGAGGAAGTGGCTAACGGCAAAAAGATGCTGATGGAACGCGGCGAGGCCATCGGGTTCACCTTCGACCTGGAAAAACGCAGCCACTTCTACAACACCTTCGACGCCCACCGCCTGCTGCTGTGGGCCTTGCAGCAAGGGCGCCAAGTGGCACTGAAAAAAGTGCTGTTGAGCGCCTATTTCACCCACGGCCAGAACCCCAGCGACCGCGAAACCCTGGTGCGCCTGGCCGCCGAAGCCGGCCTGGACCCGGCTGGCGCCCGCGTCGTGCTGGACTCGGCCGCCTACGCCAATGAAGTGCGCGAACTGCAAGCGTTCTACCGCGAACGCGGCATCAACTCGGTGCCCGCCATGGTCCTCAACGGCCGCCAACTCGTCTCCGGTTCGCAATCGGTTGGTTACTACGAACAGCTCCTGCGGGAAATGTCTTCCGCCGCCGCTTGAAAAATCCCACTCCCTATATAGAGGTTTCACCATGAGCAATTCGAAAAAAGTCGTCGTCATCACCGGCGCATCCCAAGGCCTTGGCGCATCAGCGGTGCAGGCTTACCGTCAACTGGGCTACCGCGTGGTTGCCACCTCCCGCTCGATCCAGCCGTCCACCGATCCGGACGTGCTCACCGTGGCGGGCGACATCGCCGACCCGGCCACCGCCGAGCGCGTCATCCGCGAAGGCGTGGCCCGCTTTGGCCGCATCGACAGCCTGGTCAACAACGCCGGCATCTTCGTGGCCAAACCGTTCACCAGCTACACGCCGCAAGACTACGCAAACGTGCTGGCGGTGAACCTCAACGGGTTCTTCTACATCACCCAACTGGCGATCACCGAAATGCTGAAGCAAGACGCCGGGCACATCGTCAACATCACCACCAGCCTTGTGGACCACGCAATTGACGGCGTGCCCTCGGTACTGGCCTCGCTGACCAAAGGCGGGCTGAACTCGGCGACCAAATCCCTGGCGATCGAATACGCCAAACGCGGCATCCGCGTGAACGCCGTGAGCCCGGGCATCATCAAGACGCCAATGCACGGCCCGGAAACCCACGAAGCGCTGGGCAAACTGCACCCGGTTGGGCACATGGGCGAGGCGAGCGATATCGCGCAAGCGATCGTGTACCTGGAAACGGCAGGGTTTGTGACAGGGGAAATCTTGCATGTGGACGGTGGGCAGAGCGCTGGGCACTAAGGCGGGCGAGTGAATTGGAAACGCCCTGGGTCGTATGGCTCGGGGCGTTTTTATATACGTGCGGCGGCGGCCAGAAGTGACGCCCTGCATTGTTAGTCATTGAATAGCCCTTGAAGGGTTGAACGCAGCGCTGATAGTTACCGTAAGTGTTGCAAGGCGAAGATGAGGTTGTCTAAAGGCATTGAAACGTCAATCTGGCTAAAATGGCTATTTCTGTGGATAATCGCGACGCGCCGTGTTAACGATGAGCCGCTTAAATGCCAAATCAATCTCTAAAAAAATATTTATATATTGATGCGATCAGAGGGCTGGCAATTATTTTTGTTGTGCTCGTACACGCCTCTCAGCATGTAAAGCCGATCAGTTCTTGGCTCGCTCATATAATGGGAGAGGGCGCAAGTGGTGTGCAGTTTTTCTACATCGCCAGTGCAGTGACACTGTGCATGTCCTGGGCAGCACGCAAAAACAACGAACTGCACCCCGTGCGCAATTTTTACTTGCGGCGCCTGTTCAGAATTGCCCCCCTGTTTTACTTGGCGATTATTCTGTTTTTGTGGTTGAACGGTACAAAAGCCTCTTATTTTTCGCCCAATGGAATCAGCTGGTGGTTTGTTCCCATGACCGCGCTGTTTCTTCACGGGTTTCATCCTGAGACTATCAATTCTGTAGTTCCGGGTGGCTGGTCAGTGGCTGTGGAAATGACCTTTTATCTGGTTTTTCCACTGTTGATGTGCATTAAAAGGTTTTTTTATTTTTTGATCCTCTTGCTGGCTTGCCTGGCCTTGCAACCCTTTAACGCGCCGGTGTCGTCTTACTTTTTTACCTACGGTGAAACGCAAAAGTACTTGATCGACAGCTTCACGTTTTTTAATTTTTCAGTCAACTTCCTGTCTTTATCATCGGCATCATGACCGCCTGGGTATTGACCCACTGTCGTGTCGGCATGCGGGGAGCGATAGCGGGGGGCATTGCGTTCATTGCCTTGTCTATCGAATTTTGGTGGCCCCACCAAGCGCTTGTCTCGCACCATGTGATTGCGGGTGGCATGTTTGCCATCGTATCGATATTTCTGGCCTACCACCCTTGGCGACTGTTCGTGAACCGCCTGACGGTGTTCTTTGGGCAGCTGAGTTTTAGTATGTACCTGGTGCACATCGCCGTTTTAAAGTTTTTGGGCAGGGAAAAAATCGTCGCCTTTTTCGGTGACGGTGACTTGAGCAGCCTGGCCTTCTTTTTACTGGTTATCGCCGTGACTGTCGGTGTTTCGTGGCTGACGTATCGCTATATTGAAAAGCCGGGCATTGCTGCCGGGCGGCGGTTGATTGATCGGTTGGAAGGTAAAACGGCGGCTGTGCCTCTGTCACTCTGAGGGTACTGTTAGCGTTTATCGTAGGTTGGATGTGGTTTTAGTGTGTTTTGATTTTGCATGATTTGCACAAGTTCGTTTCCTAAATAACCCTACCCCAGCGGGGGCTGGGGCAGGGTGCACTGTTTTTTAAAATGAAGAGGTTAAATATATTAACCGCCCTTATTGCACAAAAGTTCGCCGATAACAGGCAAAGGTACAAGCGAGCTAATTGTCTGAACGAGGTTGCAGGGTAAAGTGTCGAGCAAACCGGCTGACGCGGATTGTGAGGCGAGAAGACTGCCTGTAATCAGGGTGGCAACAAGAAGTTTGCTGAATGCTTTTTTCATGGCGTATACCTGTTGGGCGGGGTAAGTTGCGCAATTTCAGAATAAAGTATTCAAGGGTTTTTGAAATATTGAATTGGTGTTAATCGAAAAGTCAGTTTCAGCGTTTTAAACGTTTTAATTAGTCGGTATGAATGAGGTAAATCGATGAGTACTGGCCTGCGATGACCCGCAGCTTAGCTCGCTTCAATCAATGCTCGTTCCTCCTGCCAGATCTGCTGAACACGCTGATCCGTGATCGCGTAAAGCCCATGCCCGCCGCATGATGATGTTCTTGGCAACCAGCGCAATCGGCACCGGTTGAATCTCCTAAACCCGAACCTCCCGGCCCAGTGCTGTTGAATATTCCGCTGCCGCATCGTTGGAAAAAAGCCCGCGCACATCCCCGGGGGCAGAGGCGATTTTGTTGAACAGGGTCTGGGCCAAACTGCCCAGCCGCTTCACTTTCTCAAGCTCGATACGCGCTGCCGCCGAGCGCAAGGTGCTGGCAATAATCGGGAGAAAAACGTCGAGCTTACCGTTTTGCTAATTAAGGTGGCTTTTTGTGTAGATGACTGACGAGGGTTGAATCACCAGCCTTTTAAAGAAACGGGGAACGAACGGGGAAAATTTATACTAGTGTGCTGTTCGCGAAATAAATTTCTGAGTAATTCGTCTACACTTCAAACGT
>NZ_JBSVWN010000111.1:0-6624 GCF_054071325.1 Pseudomonas sp. SDO5215_S409
CGCCTACAGGGCGCCTTCGGTTGGTTCAGTTACACCACTTCCAGGGACACGATCATCCCCAGCCTCAGCAGCTATTTTCAATAGCGGTTGGGAGTCGTACCAATCGCTCTGCTGATACAGGGTGATTCCCCTGTCTCGTGCTGAACGATGTTCGTGTGTTAGCTCTGCAATGGTCTTGGAGGGAAATGATATGATAAGTAAACCGCTGAAAATTATTCTAATAGTCAAGGTTTTATGTTTCCAATAGGCTGATAAGTGTCGATTTGGAAAAGGGTAATGTGAGTTTAATAGCCATAAATGGGGTTGAAGTAAGACAGTGGCGGATGGGTGTTTTTCCATTCGTGTGCGAAAGCTTTTCCTTTTTTTATTTCCTCTGTACTCATTTTTTCAGCAATAATAGGGAGGTTTCTTTGTCCATCTTCAGGTCCGACTCCTCCTCCTTCAAGTTTAGACAGCAGGTACGTCAGCCCGTAAGCAGCAATTAAGTTTGGTTTGAAGTCTAATGTGTTTTTAGGGTCTGCCATATTGGCGGCGTAGGTGCTTACTGCGTCAATGTGGCCATGTTCTGCAGCCTTGATCAACCAGTGGCGTATCTCTTCTTTGCTTCCGTTTCGTTCATATAAGTAGTTGGCATACATCACCATTCCCGGTGGATACCCGCCTTCAGCTGAAGTTTTGTGCCATTTTTTTATGGCCTTGTCGCGATTGCCAGGAATAAAAAACCAACCTCTTCCATCTTTATAAAGCCCGGCCAGCAAATTTTGGGCGAAGCCATCTCCAGCTTCGGCCGCCTTTTCCAGCCAGCCGAAACCTTGTCGGGCCAAGTAGAGCACTATCATTGATTGCGCATCACCTTTTTCAGACTGTTGACGGGCTATTTTTAGTGCTTTCGCGCGCCAGTTTATGGAAGATGTTTCGGTGCATGTTCCTAAGGTGTTACACAGGTCATTTTTGTTGCTCAGGCGAAGCATCGCATAAAGATCGCCTTGGTCGGCGGCCGCTTCATACCATTTTTTCGCTTCTGCAGTTGTGTAGAAATGGTTGAGCCTAATTACCTCTCCTAAAAAATATTGCGCTTGTCTGTCGCCCGCTTCGGCAGCGGATTTTAGTAAAGGTTGGGCGCTATCCCAAGCACTTTGATAGTAAAGAGTTATTCCTTTTTCTCGTGTGGATAACTGCTCCTGCATTAGTTGAGCCGTGACAGTAGGAGAAAAAATTAGAGTAAAAACAGCGCTCAAAATGGCAGGCTTGTTCAGCATCGCCGTGTCCTGGTTTTTAGTTTGGAAGTACGTTGGTTAGGTGTGGAGTTGTAAGTCAATAGCCATAGATAGGCTCAAAATAGGATAAAGGGGGCGATTTTTCTTTCCATTCCCTCGCGAAAATCTTTCCGCGACTTATATCTTCTGGACTCATTTTTTCAGCAATCATAAGAAGAATTCGCTGGCCGTCCTCAGGCGCTGTACCTCCACCCTGAAGTTTGGAGAGTAGGTAAGCCAGTCCGTAGGCTTTTATTAAGTCGAGGGGGTATCCAAAATCATCAGGTAAATGGGCTAAGCTAAGCGCGTAATTGCTAATTGCGATTACATACCCACCTTCTGCTGATTTTCTCACCCAATATTCGATGTCTTGTTTGTTTCCGTTGTTTTCATACAAAAAATTTGCATATAAAAACATCCCAAGAGGATAGCCGCTTTCTGCAGAGGCTTTAAACCATTTTTCAACGGCTTTTTTGCGGCTGCCGGGGATTAAGAACCAGCCTCTTCCATCTTTATATAGACCGGCTAATAAACTTTGTGCGTAGCCATCTCCTGCTTGGGCAGCTTTTTCCAACCAGTCCAAACCTTCCCCGGCTAAGTAGAGCACAAGCATAGCTTGTACGTCGTTGATTTTAGAACGGTCAATAGCCGTTTTTAGTACTTCTTTCCGCCATTCTTTACTAGTTTTTTCTGTGCATGTTCCGATTACGCTGCAAAAATCATTTTTGTCTGCTAGGCGGAGCATGGCGTATAAATCGCCTTGTTTAGCCGCTGCCTCATACCATCTTTTTGCTGTGGCAGAAGTGTACCGATTACTTTTTCTAATGGCCTCTCCCAAGTAGTACTGCGCTAAGCTATCTCCGGCTTCTGCGGCATCTTTTAATAGTGGCTGAGAATCATACCAGTCACTTTGGTTGTAGAGTGCTATGCCTCTATCCTTCGCCGCTTGTTGTTCTGGAGATAGTTGGGCAGAAACGGCGTGTAAGCAGAAAATATAAAGTAATCCGCCGATAAATATTTCTTTAATCAATGTCTGGTCCTTTATAGAAAGCTTCTATTGTTTCGGTGGGGGCAAAGGCGGGACCCGTGTATCTGCGGTGATATTTACAATGCTTGTTCAGTCGTGAGCCAAAGCTTGACACGTATTGGTGATACTTGGCTCTCATGTGGTTATTTGCTTTGATCAAGGGCATAACTTGTTCTGCCATAAATATATCCAATCGCATTTTATTTTTACAATAGGCTAGTCCCGCTTCTGTCGGGCGAGTGCCATCCGGGTTCATACAGATGATTGTCTCTTCAAATTGATTTTCTACACCTTTTTTACTGGATATCCAGCCAAGGCATCTCTCAATTGCTTGTTGTTGTAAAAGGTGTGTTTGATCCTTGTTGAAGTACCGTTCACCTTGTTCTTCTTTTACGGTGAATGCTTGGGGTGAACTACTTAACGTTAAGAGTAATGGTCCAAAAGCCTGAGGTTGTAGATTGAGTACCCATTCCCTCATGACCCGCAGATATTTATCAAGCATCAACGTATAAGCAATCTGCCCACCCCGCCCACCTTCCGTCAGCCGTCCATACAGCTCTTTAATCACCGCATAGCCACGCAAGTACACGAACGATACATCGATACCGATGGCGCCCAAAAAACTCAGGTCTCGCACATACGCCAGTGCTTCCCCTTCTACCCATTCCAGGTCTTGGTATCGGTTGGCGGCCATTTCCTGGCGGACCAGTTCGAGCAGTGCGACGACGCTTTCATAACCCACTTCAAAGGTCATGTAGCCTTTGAGGCCGACGCCCCAGATCAGTGAGCCTTTTATGGAGAGTAAAAAGCGCCCGTTATCCACGCGTAACATCAGGTTGCCGGAAAAACCGGCGCCTGCGGCGACTGCCAGTTCCACGTCCAGCCTGGCCAATGCGCGCCATGGGCTGCTCAAGGTGCGTTTGGGGATGGGGGCCGGGGGGAGGACGCTGGGCGGTGGGCACCAGAAGAGTTGCCCGCTGAGTTTGCAGCCCGCTTGGGCGCCGACGAAAAGGGTGAATTTGGCCAGTTCGCCTGTCTGTTCGGCAGTGTCCGTTCCCGAGATTCGGGTATAGCCGGTTTTCTGGTCCAGGCTCAGGTCGCGGGCGAGCATCAGGCTGGCCCCGGCGAAGCCCCAGGCTTTGGCGCTGAGGTCCAGTGAGAGTTTGCCGAAGTCCAGGGTGCGCACGCTGCCGTCGTACGCGGTGTAGTCCACTTTCAAGGATTGCGCGTTGCTGCGCTCGGGCAGTTCCATTTTCAGCAGGCTGACTTCGCCACGCCAAGCGGCGACGTCCAGGTTGGTTTTGGCGTTGGCGACTTGCAGCCCTTTGTTCCATTTGGGTCCGTCCAGCCTGGCTGTCGTTTGCAGGCTGCTGCCTTGCGGCAGCAGGCACCGGACCAATTGGGCCTGTGGGCTGTTGTCGAAAAACATCAGGTTACGCAGTTGTTTGTCTTCAAAGATCATGGCCTTGAGGGTTTCGCCCCAACGCTTGCGGGTATCGGCGGCCTCCAGGCTTTGCACTTCAAAGTGCTCAGCGTTGAGGGCTGCAAAAAAGGCGTCGGGAATAAAAAGGCCGTTACTGTCGAACCAGGGGCCTTTTTCGTCCAACGGGTGGGCGCCTCCGGCTTTTAGCCAATCGCTGAAGGCGCGGTCGTCATCGGCTTGCCGGGTCAGGGGTTTGGGCAGTGTCTTCAGGTCGTTGAGGGCTTTGGTCAGCGCGTCGCTTGTTTCCTGGGCGAGGAATTTCAGGCTGATGTGGTTCAGCACATAGTCTGACGAGGCGCTGCTCAGCTCCCGCAAGGGAATATTGGCCTTGGCCAGTCGTGCGATGGGCGAGGGTTGATAGCGGTGCGGCTCCCACACGAACAGCCGGGGAGGCAGCATGTCTCGCACGGTGGCTTCGGCGGTCTGCTCAAGTTGCTCGGCTTCTTTGTTCAGTGCGGCCCACTGCTCCTGGAACTTGACGAAAATCACACCCGGCGGAGCGGCCTTGCCCGCGGTGGTCGACACCCACTGCGCGTAGCTGGCCTCGATGCTTTTTTCCAGCGTGTCGCGTTTGCCCAGGAGTTTGATGTAGGCCTGGAACGCCTCGGTGCCTTCATATTGATCATCAGGGCTGAGCGCAAACTCGGGGACGGCGATGCCACATTCGGCGAGTTCCACGATGGCGTTGATGTAGTTCGCCATCACGGCTTCAAGCGTCAGGATGCTGATCTTCAACGCCTTGAGCGCGCGCTCATCCACCACGCCGGTTTGCATGAATGTTTTCTGCAGCGTCTTGTAGGTCTTCAAGTGCTCCCAAGCGGAGGCAATGGTTTTTGTGCCCGGGTCGAACAGCTTGAAACCATGGCTTTTGGCTTTTTCCCGCTCGGCCAGGTAGCGGTCCATCGCATCGCGGGTTTGCAGGGCTCTGGGGGTATAAAACACACCGTTTTCGCGCCGGTAGCCCAAGGCTTCGGCGCGCTGGTCGGAGAGATGTTCCAGATCGGCCAGGTTTTTTTTATGTGTGTCGATACGCTGTTGCGCCGCGAACATTTCACGTTCGGCGTTCATTGCTGCGGTACTGTCGCCCTGGGACTTGGCGGTGTGCCAGTCTTTGCGGGACTGCGTTTTTTGGGCGGTGTCATCGACAATCGCCGCACTGGCTTGGGTGTAGCGGCTGCGCTCTGCGGTGGGGTCTTGCGTGCTTTCCAGAAACGCCTCGGGCCCTGGCGTGAGGAAGTAGTCCAGTAGCCCTGCGTCGGCAATGTTGCTCATGCGCGTGGCTTTTTCCGCATCGACGGTCTTTTGTTGGAGTTGGCCGACGCTTTCTTGTAACTGCTGCGCGACACGTTTGGGCAATAGCCAGAACCTGCGTTGGCCCGTCACGTAGATGATGTCGTGGAAACGGGTGCTACAACCGGGGTGTTTGTCAGCGCAGAACGTTTCGGTATCGGCAGGCGCCGTGGGCTTTTCAGCTGGCAGCAGGACGGGAGGCTGCGAGGGGGAGGGGTCGGTTTCGCGCGTATAGGCCATTTCAGATTTCCAGCCGCTGTACTTTTTCGAATGCCGGCACCTGGCTGCTCAGCACGTCCATGACGTCGGGCCTGTCGTGCAGGCGGTATTGATCAAGGCGAGAGAGCAGGCGCTCCAGATGGCGCCCTTCGTCGATGCCGTGTGCGACCAGCAGGCTCAAATTCTCGAGCACCGTGGGCAACTGCGCATCGAGTAGCCGCTTGGCCGATTCTGCTTCGCGGGCGCGCACCCAATACCAGCGGCGGATGTCGTCTGCGAGGGTCAACGTGCGGTCGTGCAGTAGGAGTGGATGCCCGGCCTCGTTGGATGACGCCTGCACAGGTTGCGACGGTTCCCACACGCGCCAGGCCTGATCGTCGGGGTGCGCCGGGGGTGTCAACACTCGCTCCCAAGGGCCGTAAAGCGTGGGCTCGACCGCTGTCAGTGCCAGCGCGCTCCAGAATGCCGGGTCGTAAAACCGCGCCAGCGTGCCCCCCTGATCGTGGCTGTGCATACGCAGCAGGCGCCTGGCATGGAGGAGGGCGATACCCGGCTTGGCGCTGGAGGTGAGCAAGAGGCCGGAGCGGTTGTCTCGGCATAACGCGATCGCTTTGGCGGCGACCGGCGTTGCCTTTTTCAGTGGCAGCCAAAGCGGGCTGACGTCGTTCATATCGGCAAAAGGTGTGCTTTGAAACAGGCGTTCGATGCCGTTCAAGCCGTCTTGTTGATAGAGCTGCTCCAAGGCTCGCGGCTGGCGGACGCTGTCGATAATGCAGTACAACGTGCTGCTACCCAGGTTGGCCCAGGGCTCGGTCGTTTGCGGTTGGTTGAGAAACACGTTCAGCGGCGCAGACATGGGCAAACCTCGCGTGTACACGTGCCATTGGCCTGTTTGCCACAGACGGGAACAAGGGGCAGGCCTTGCAGGCTTTTTCGCACAAACGGGTTGAGCATGGCGGGTGCTAATAGCTGCCCGGCTGTGTGCGCATCCGCCTGCTTCAACGGTCCTGGTAACAAGGGCGCCGCGCCGCTTCCACTGCCGGGGCTGCCGCCGCCGTTCACCGTGATCAAAGGGCCGCCGAAGGTCACGCCGCGGCCGTCGATTTTGACGAAGCTGCCGGCGGCTTTAAGGGTTAGTTCACTGCCGGCTTCAAGCACCAGCTTTATGCCGCTGCTCAGGTGGATTTCCTGGCCCGCTTCGATGAACTGGCCCGTACCGATTTTGACATGCTGGTTTGCGGCAACCGTCAGGTGGTCATCCGCGCGGGCTTCAACCTTGCGGTCGGCATAGACAGTGTGGTGTTCTTCGACCTTGAATTCGCTGTAGGTATTGGCCTCGACCGTGTCAT
>NZ_JBSVWN010000112.1:0-6459 GCF_054071325.1 Pseudomonas sp. SDO5215_S409
ATTGCAACAAAACCTTGCGGGCATGATTCAGCAGTCGAAGAAGGCGGGGGCCAAGGTGCTGCTTTTGGGTATGCGCTTACCGCCAAATTACGGTGTTCGCTACACGACTGCTTTCGCTGAAGTGTTCCCCCAAGTAGCCAAAGAGAATGACATTCCCTTGGTGCCTTTCTTGCTGGAGGGCATAGGTGGCGTGCCTTCCATGGTTCAGAGTGATGGAATTCACCCTACTGCTGAAGCTCAGTCACGGCTACTGGATAACGTGTGGCCGATGCTGAAGCCGTTGCTTTGAAGTAATCCCTTAGAGGATCAGGAAGACCCGATTGTAGGGAGCAGCCGTTGGGCCTGTCCAGCACGTTTTGTCACAGCTTTGGCCCACCTTTGTCCCAGCTTCAGGGGTCCTTATCGCCTGCCCGTGAGGGTCGTTATGGCGCCTGCGAGGGCACACGGGGGAACGTCAGTGAGTAGAAGCAATGAGGTGGTGATTCCCAAATTTTCTGTATTTTCTCGTTAAGGTCCCTTGAGGTGCCCGTACAGCCAAAAGGCCAGATGGACAGCCACACAAACCAGATAGGCAGCCTGTAAGGTGTCCATGGGGATCTCCTATTGGTTGATGGTTAACGGGTCCTAAGGCCAAGCTCAATGGCCCATGCTTGGGTAATGGTGCCTCTTGCCACGGCAGCGCGTAGACCCTCTTGAGAGTTCTTGTGGGGACGCTTGAGGGCGCTCCAATCGCACTTCTCGTTGAAGGTGTGACGCTCAAGGATGGCAGCGCTATGGTCATTTCCCATGCTGCGCATCTTGTCGGCCACCAATAACGCAACCTCAGGCATCTCAAGGATTGCCTCGAAGGCGTCATAGACCATTGTCTCGAACTCGCGAGATACCCAACCGGCATAGGCAAGGGTTGCCCGCTTATTCGCGTGGGTTGCCGTCATTGCACCAGTCTTAGCGGAATGGGAAAAACCCATTTCCCTCATGTACTGGCCTTCCTTCAGGTTGTTCCACTGACCCGGCTGTTTACCTTTGGGTAGCTTCAGGGTCCGCCAGATGTCAGTCAGGTCCCACATACCGGAGTCGTTAGCCTTGAAGGCTTGACCCTCGATGATGATGACGTGGGAGGCGTGCTTGTGTTGGATGTCGATTGTCATTTCATGATTTCCTTTTGTTTGCTCTCTGAGTTCGCTCCCACAGACCAGCACACAGACCCCATGACGGGCTCTGATCAGTGGCATAGAGAGCAAACAGAAAGACTGTGTTTGTGATGGATGCCCAGCGACGGGCGATAGGGTGAAGCGGGGCCCCTGCCGATCCCTCTCGGGTCGGTCTTACGGGCCAGACTCTCAGGCAGCCTTACCAGCTCTCTCAGCGTCTCTACGATCTCGGTGGCGCTTGGTCTTACGTTGGCGGTTGCGCTCATAGTCCTCGAAGCGGGCCAGAGCAGGTCCCATGGGCAGCCCCTTAAGGGAAGCCGATAGGGCCACCACAAGGCGCTTACGTTCCTTATTGGACATTTGTTGGTGTTGGTTCATGGTATTGGTCTCCTATGAGGAAGCCATAGAGGCCCATTGCGGGCCCCTTAGGAACGGTGGGAATCAGGCAGTCAACTTGATGTTGGTGATCATCGGGAAGGCCACAGCTTCAGTCTGTAGACCATCAGCAGTCAGCTTCACGCGAACCTTGCCGTTGGCGATGATATCAACGATGGTCACGATCTCGATGTCCCATGCTTGATGCGCACCGTTACGGGTCGCTTCGATCTTCCAGATGTCGCCGTTACGGCCTTCGCGGTAACTCAGAGAAGTGAACATCTTAGGCAGCATAAACAGACCATAGTCAGTGCCCGAGTAAGGCTGCACAGAGGTGCTGATCAGAGCCTCAATATCCTCGACACCGGCACGCTGAGCAGCACGCTCAAGAATCGCCAGCAGGGACGCAGGCAGCAGGACCACGAAGTCTTCAAGGGTCGAGCCTACGGTCAGGTTTACGTGGGTCGTCAAGATGTCGATGAGGTCCTCAGCGATCTCTACAGGCTTGCCGGTTGGCTTAGCCACAGAGAAGCTCTCGGTGCTTGGGGCGGTCGAAAGGATCTTAGCGATGCTCCCAGCTGCCTCATACTCAATGTCCCGCAACAGCTTCTCAGCGGTCTGGTTCATGGACTGCTCAGTGAAGCCAGCCATCAATGTGTGGTCGAGGATGGTGAAGCGCTTGCTAATAAGCAGTGCCTCAGAGGTCGGCTCAGTGAAGATCACAGACCCAGCCAGGACGGGACCCTTCGAGATGGTCTCATTGTCCCAGTTCTTACGAGGATCGAAGCTGACGGTGCGGTCAGCCACGGTGATGATCTGTTGACCACTGGCCTCAGAGCCAGCCGGACGGAACTCGCAAGGGGTTGCCTCCATGGCAGCTTGGCGCCACTCATCGCTGTTTAGGAACTCGTCGAGACCCTCGGTCAGGGCTTCCACGTAGACGGACACATCGGTAGCTGCCAAGTCTTCCGTGCGGACGTTGCCGGGGGCGAACTGGATGGTGCTACCGTTTTCGTAGGTCGATGCCAAGTGCTTAACGTTTTTGGTGGTTGGTGCAACGTATTGGTTATGCAGTTTCATGGGTAGTTCTCCTGAATAGATTGGAATGAGGTGTGATGTCGAGGCGCTGTTACCAGCCAGAGTTACGTCGCGAAGCAGCTCGGACCTTGGCGCTTTGTTCTCGAATGGCAGCCGCTCGGGCCTCTCTGTCAGCCTTCGCTTGGGCCAGCTCACGGGGCGTAGCGACACGGCAGCGCTCAGCATGGGCATTCGCCTCAGCTTGTTGACGAAGACGCAGACGGGCCTTCTCTGACTTGTCTATGGCGTACTCTCGGGCAGCCTCAGGGACCGCATCGAGCGACAGACCGGCCTCAGCGAAGACCTTTACGATCTCAAGTTTACGGCTCTGAACGGTGGCGCATTGAGCGACCAACATGGGCAGCATGATGTTCTCTGCGTAGTCACGGCTCAGGGTCTGACCAGACACGGTGACTTCATTCTTCAGGACGTTTGTGATGTTGATTTGCATGGTGTTGGATCTCCTGTGAGGTGACCCTTTGATCGACCTTGGCGCCATAGACGCGCACGACAAGACGGCAAGGAGGGAGCCGCATGGGCATCTTCCAAGGTCGATCAAAAGGTTCTTGGTTTGGGTTTGTGGCTGATGCTGTATCAGGACATGGCAAGCCTGAGAGGCATCGAAAGGACAACCGTGGCGACGGTCGTTGCTACTGGCGAGGGACGACTGACAAGAATCTTTTATTGGATTCTCTGAGGGTCTCCCAATAGTGAGGGGTTTTAAACGACACCTTGACGGACACCTTAAACCCTGAGCGAGATTCGATCAGTTCCCGTCAAGGGAATCCTCAAGGGTGACGAAGCGATGGCTTGAAGGCAGACCCCTTGGGCGACCAGATTGGCGACCCGTTCGGCAGTCTTTGCGGATAGCTTAAAGGCGACCTCTTTGAGCATGGCATCAGTGTCGAAGGTGACGACCCCAGAACAGTAGTTCCTAAAGGATGCGCTTTGATTCTTCAGGACTCTACGAAGCTCAATCAGTTGAGGTCGTGAAGGTGCTGGGAAGACCCGTGACAAGGTGATGAGGTCGTCTTCAGTGAGCTGGGAGTTTGCTGGGCAGGTGATGAGAGCGGTCATGTGAGTTCTCCTTGGCGATGATCTTTAAGGTTCCTTTTCGATGAGGGTTGTAATTAACATTTCCCTCTTCCAATGAGTCTGGTCGATAAGATGGCCGATCCGGTGTCGATGAGGCTGAAAGGTGGTCTTAGAGTTTTTCTCTCTATTATCCGTCGTTAAGCCTGAGATGCCCGGAATAGAGCCTCTACAGCCAACTCAGCCTCAAGCTCAGCCTTCAGCGCTGGATGTCTCTCCACATACGAAGCGATCCCATGGGCAGCATGTCGGGCGGCCTTGGCGATGCGCTGGGCGGTACGCAAGGTGTGCTCGCTGGTCATGCAGGCATCCGCTGAGATTTCCGTGAGGAACAACGCACCGATGACAGCTCGGGTCTTCACGTTGATCTTCCCGTTGCTGACTCCTGCGCTTGTCAGGATTGAACCGTGGATGATGTCGTCCACCCAAGGCAGCGGATCGGGAACCGTGAGGAATGGCATAAAGGCAGCCGCTGGGTTCTTGAAGACGGTCTTGGGTCGGCCACGGCCTTGCTTGACGATTGGCTCGGCAGCTTCGACAACTGGAGCAGCCTTCGATAAGGAATAGCGGGCGGTGGTGTAGTCGGTGGTCAGGTTCGTATCAGTACGCCGCTGGGCTGCCCATACTTGGAACTCAGCATTACGGCTCTTGGGTAGAACGATGTCGTTTCGAGCAAGGATCTCGCCTGTGATCGGGTCAACGTGGAAAAGCTGCCCGGCCTCGTGATCGACGTGGCGGTGGTACGGGCCGGGGATGGTCAGGTTGGTCATTGGATGGTCCTCATGTTGTTGTTCGCAACAGTGAGGGGTTTTACGACAGCGACTTTCTCGCCGTACTTAGTGAGGGTTTTTGCAAGCTCGCCAGAAGCGCCACAGTCAGCGGTCACCTTGGTCCATGCCATGACATAGGAAGGGTGCTGAACGTGGCGTGATGGCGATTTCAGAAGGTCGATTTTTTGAGGATTAAGCGAAAAACCATAGATTTTACATGGATTAACGCGCTCCTACGCTCTCGCTGCAAGGCCAGGACCCAGCGAGTCGATTGGATTTCATGTAGAAGCGCTACAGGCCCAGCATCAAGGACAATTTCGGACCAAGGAACGCTACTAACTTCCACATGCCATAAAGTGCGGCGAAGCTGAGAATCCAAGAGGCAGCGGTCAACAAGTGATCAGCTAATCGTTCCATGAATGGCCTTCCATCTGATTAAAAGGCCATTCTATGATGGCGACTCGCCATTCAGCTACCTCATGACTATGCCTTGAGGGCCTTCTTGAGTTCCGCAGCGAGCTTCCCTACAGGTATGCCAGAACCATAGTTGTCAAAGGTGATGGTTCGGGATGAGTGCCCAGTGATGGCCTGAGCGTAAGCCACAGGAACCCCTTCAGCTTGCAGCGAAGACGCCATGAAGTGCCTCAGTGAGTGCAGCGTCTGGGTTGTCTCACGGGTCTCCCCAAGGATTGTCTTCATCAGAGTGCCGAGGTTCCTACTGGCCTTCATTGGGTTGACGCCATGGTCAGAGGGTAGAGCGCCCGACTCGACAGCCTTGAGGAACTCGCTCAGGTCAAATGTATTGAACGCACCGTCGATCAGTGGAATGGTCCGGTCACTGTGCTTGTTCTTGATCGACTTGTTAGGGCCATCTTCATTGATATGAATGCACCAGAGACCATCGACCTGTTTGATGTCCTGCTTGGTCAGGTAGGCAATCTCCCCGACACGAGCCCCAGTGATTGCCAAAAGGGACAGACCCCAGCGCTCCCATGAGTCGGCTGGCAGTTCTGCCGCGTGGGTCATCAGGGTGACTACTTGGTCCTTGGTGAAGCTTTCACGCTTGCTATCGGTGCCCTTGGTCAACTTGAGGTTCGAGGTGTACGCCTTGGTCAGGTAGTCGTTGTTAACTGCCCAGTCCATGACGGTCATCATCTTGGTGAGGATGTTGTTCACAGTTGAGCGTTCACGACCCACAAGCAAGGCCGTCCTGATTGCCACCATGTGGTCATGGGTGTGGGTCCTGAGGTCAGTCAATCCGATTTCCTCAAAGGCGCCCTTGATGGCCTTGTAATTGACCAACATGCTCGCCTTGGTGGACTCCTTGATGTTGATGGTGTGCGCGCTTAGATACTTGTTGGACAGGAAGTCCCACGTCAGGGGGCCTCCAGACGGTAATACAGATAGAGACAGAGAAGGGGCTACAGGCGTGCTACAAGCCTCACCCTTGAGGTCCCTTACGATCTCGACCAGCTTTCCCGGCCTGCCCTCCAAGCGCTCCTGAGCGGCCTCAAGGATCTCTAAGGCCTTGCTCACGGCTCTTTGCTGATTGACGCTCAAAGGGAGCTTGGCGCTCGCCTCACGAAGGGCAACATGCTGCTCATCATGGATCATCTCGTAGGCCACCAATGAGCCGTCACCATGGGCCATCGTCAGGCAGGACTCAGCAATGTCCTCAAGACGCCCTCTCAGCTCATCCCAAGTTGCCATTGGGTTGTCGAAGTGGAAGTCCTTGAGCGTCTGGAGGATTTCTTGGGAGATGGTCATAGCGGTGGCCTTGTCGGTGGTCCTGAGCGATAGCGTGAAGAAGCCCTTAGCGGTGCCCTGAGGGCGAAGGCGAAGGTAATAGCGACCAGACCGACGATAGTGGTACGGCTTGGCGAGGGCGGTTTGTAACAGGTTTGTCCCACTTTGAGGATGCTGAGAGGCGGTCATTAGTCGGAACCCTTGAGTTTATTGGGTTCCTGTCCTCAGGTCGGGATTGCAACAAAATC
>NZ_JBSVWN010000113.1:0-6444 GCF_054071325.1 Pseudomonas sp. SDO5215_S409
CTAATGGGCCTCATTTTAAGGCTTGGAGGTGTCTACGAAACTAGGGGCGATTCAGATGTTGGCTATGGACAGCATAACTGTGGTAATAATGACTATTCGAATAAAGATTGTCGGGGGCGCGGATTGTTACACCTTGCATTTTTGAGGCTTATAAAAAATGTGCGGATGCGATTAGTGTAAGAGTTAATGCGAGTCCTGAGTTGGTTGAAACGGATGTGAATGTGATCATCGGTTCCGGTTGCTGGTACTGAAAAAAATAACATTGGTGCAGTAGCAGATAATATGTCTTTGGATATTGACTTGAAAATAAAAAACGTCACCAGAAAAATAAATACTGGTTTGGATCAGCTTGCTAATAGGATAAGCGCTACTAAAGCAATTATTACTTTGATGAATGAAGAGTTTGGAGGGTGTGCAGGATGATTAAAGTTCGATGCGTTTTGCAGGTTATGATTTTTTTACTGTCTCTAAGTGTCTCTTTTGTCTACGCGTGTGAGCCTCCTAAGGAAGCACCTTATCCACCGTTGTTAGTTGAAGGTGGTATGATAGTCTTCGACTCAGTTGCTGTACTTGAGGATGAGGGAAAATCAGATCCAGAAATGGGATTGAGAGTGAGTTTTTTGAATTGTTCTACTGGTGTAATTCAGTTTATTTCTCGACTGCCGTTTATTGCGGACACGGGTAATGTGCAAGATGCTTTTTTAAAAAATATAAGGGGGGGGAATTATTTGTTTGTGATTCATAGCGCTCCCATTCGTGCGTTCACAGGTGTTCGTCATGGAAGTGACTATTTTAGTGTGCTGGTTTTTCAGCGGACGGGAAGTGGTTTTGTTTTTGACAAAAAGCTGACTGAGTACTTTGGTAGTGGCGCCGATACGCTCTCTCAAGACGTTGATGACGACAAAATTATTTATAGCTATCCATATAAAAATCGTGATGCTGTTGTTGAAAAGGTAGGGTCAAAAATTTTTAATAGTTGGTTGTCTGGTGATTTGGTAGAATTTACGGTTAAACAAAAAACCTCGATTTACTCATCGGGAAATATGGTTGACGACACAAAAATGTATTTGATCAGTGGAGATAAAGTGAAGGTAGAAGCGATATCGGCTGGTTGGGTATCGATGCTCTATACAACCGCGAAAGGGAAGAAAATTCGTGGCTGGGTATTATGTAACAATCTAAACGGCTGTTAAAAACAGGCTTTTATGTGTGCGTAATTATTGCGCACACTATGGAAAATATTGTTACGAAAAGTTGGATGCCTATTTTCAGCAAGCCGATGCTGGTTATTCGCACCAGCTCTGAACTTCTGTGCCTGGAGTAGAAGGCCTTGTGATATCCCTTGAAGGCAACCTCTGCTAGTCGCTAGTTAGCGAAAGCCAGTACCACGAGGAAAACCAGGCGCCTACGCGTTACCAGTTAACAAGACTCGCACCTTGTTCAAAATCCGGAGCTCCCCGGGAGACGGAGGTTTCAATGAACTGCGCAGCGAAGACAAAAAGGCGCCGAACAAATCTTTATCCACGTCAAACTCCTCCGGTAGAGTTTATGAGTGTCTTTAGACTGTGTGGTTGGTTTAGTAGCGATGAGCTTATGAGTGTGTTGAAAAAAGCTCCAAATATTGGTAAGCAGGTAGCGGCAGACTTGAGAGAACCTACGAACAAAATGCTATATAAATATTTAGTAGAAAATTCTAAGTTAAGAACTGCGCATTTTTTACGCAAGTCGGCGTTGAAACCGGCTGGTGGCAATTTAGAGAGGAGCGATGCAGAGAACCCTGCTTTCGGAAAATGTACAAAATAATGACGGCCGGCGAAGCCGAGGTTGAATATGATGAAGCAATTTATTTACAGCGTAACCTCCCTTCAGGACATCGCCCTGTAGAGCTTCCCAATCCCGGTCCAAATCCTAAACCTACAATTAATCGTGCTACTTACATGTCTACGCGACCGGGCAAAATAGCGGCCATAGCAGCGGGTATGGATAACAGTGCTGCTAATTCAGCGCGCGGCGGCATGTTAGGCGACGGTGATAGATTTCACGGTAGAGGATTTTTGCAGATTACGGGAAGGCGTAATTATAAAAGTTATGAATTTTATCGAGATAAAAATTTTACTGTGGATCCTAATTCATCACAGCTATCTGCTGATGATTACAATGCTTGTGACGCTTCTGGCTTCTTTTGGGCCCAAGAAAAAATAAATAAGCGTGCGGATGAAGGGCTGCCCCAGAAAATTGCAGGGTTGTAGGCTCTATAATTAATCGGGGGAGTCCAAATAAAATTCCATCACACGACGTTGAAAGAAATGCAGCTTTTGAAAAAATCTGGAGTCTCCTCAATGATGAAGTCTAAGATGTTCTCTGTATTGACTGTTGTGTGTTTTTTGTTTTTTTGTAACTCTGCGACTGCCGACGATTTGACCTGCGGGATTGATAAAGTTCCTTCTGATTTAAATATTTCATCGTGTGATTTTAACGGAGAGGTAAACGTAATAAAACTAACACCGAATAATCTTTCTGACAGTGTCTGGAATGACAGTTTATCGACGGTTATTGTACGGAGTGAAAATAAAGAAGATGCTTTGCATGAGCTAGGTTTAAACAGCTCCAGTCCTTATAGTCGTTTCATAAAACTTCCTGATCCTGGATCAATAATCGAATTTTCTGACGCGCCTGATTCTGCGAAAATTAAAGTTGCCCAGAAATCGTGGAGTGTATTGGACATGAAGGTGGTTGTATATAAAGGCCCTCAAGATGGCGATGGGTATACGCTTGTCTGCAGTACGCTTGAACATAGTTCAACTCAGGAAGTAGTTCTTGTTTCTCAATGTAATGATTCTTACGAAAGTAATATTTCTAATTTTAAAAATTTACTTGGCTTAGTAATGGGCGAGGAGAAATGATCACCTACACGGGGTAAGGTTTGGTTGAGTTGTTATCTTTATTTTCTGATCCCCAAGGCATCAGCCAGCCTTATCGCTTCGACCTGGAACTGGTCAGCGAAAATCCGGACCTGGACCTTGAAACTCTGCTGTACAAGCAGGCTTTCCTGGCCTTCGACCCGCAGGGCAGAGGCATCCACGGCCAGGTCTACCAAGTGGCCCAGGGCGATGCGGGCAAACGCCTGACCCGTTACAAGGTGACCGTGGTGCCGCAGTTGCAGTACCTGCATCACCGCACCAACCTGCGTATTTACCAGCAGATAACGGCGCCGAACATCATCGCCTTTATCCTTAAAAAACACGGCATCAAGGGCAACGCCTACCGCTTCCAGCTTGGCCAGTCTTATCCGGAGCATGATTATTGCGCGTAGTACTACGGAACGTAGCGACGATAGCTGGGGCGGTGATTAATAGGGGGAGCCCTAATAAAATTCCGTCGCACAATAGTGAAAGGCGAAGTGCATCTGTATCGATTTGGAGAGTGCTTGATGAAAATGTATAAAATAGCTATTGATTTTTTTGGGTTTTTTTTCTGGTTGTGTTTTCAACTGCCGCACTGTCGGAGATTAAAATATGTGATCTAAATGTTTCGGTTGTAGATTTAAAAAAGGAAAGTTGTACTGAGCAAGGTGGCGGTATTGTTGTTGTGAAGTTAGTACCAATTGATCGTGGGTCATTTGCAAATAAACTTGATAATGTTCCTGGTTTTATAGTGTTGGGCAATGATTTTGATGCGGTAATTAAGGTTGTGGGGGATGGAACAAATTTTTATAATAAGCTTATTGATTTGCCATATCCTGAGCAAATAATCAGTTATTCGGATGCTGCAAAAACCGCCAAATTAAAAATGTCTAAGGAGGGATGGGATCTCCTAAATATGAAAAATATTGTTTATGGTCGGCAAGATGGAGAGGATGGTCCCGGGCTTGTGTGTGGAACGTTTTCTAAAAAAGTTGGTGGAAGTCATATAGTTGTTTCTCAGTGTAATGCTTTTTATGGTGAAAATATTTCTAGTTTAAAAAACTTGCTGGATATAGTCGCAGGAGAGAGCAAGTGATGGCCTATGGGGGGGGGCGAACGTTTTGTTCTCTGGGCGACGAAGTTTTTACTCCTATTTGGCCTTTTTATATCAGCTGACGCCTGTTCACATACGACGTTGGAGGAGCAGTTTGACGGGATAGAAAACTGTAAAATTAAAAATGTTTTTTTGGATCCCCTGACAAATAGACCGAGTGGTCGTTATTTTATCGAACGTAAGCTAAGACCCTGTCGAATTGATGAAGCTGCCTTTTATTGCGTGAACGATAGTTTTTATGGTTTGCCTGTTGATCAAATTGCGATCCCCTACCTTGGCCCCTTCAGCGTTCATGCGATATATCTAAAAGGTAGCCCGGCCTCCGTAGAAGCGGTGTTGCGGACGAAATTCAAGTCAAATAAAAAATATGGTGTATTGCCTACGTTGATTGCTGATCCTCAGCGACAAGGCATTTCGATCTTTTACTGTGACGAAAATAGCGAATGACAAACCTTTCAAAGGCGTCAATTTACAAATTCATTAAATCTGATAAAGATGTGACGTTTCAAAATAAAATCGCTATCGCGAGCGAGTTTACAGAGATCGATTCGGTAATGGGAATGTGGTGTGAGGGCCGCTAAAATATCGTAGAAGGTGTCTAACATATTTGAGAGTGGATAAAAATATAGCGTATTTTTACACAGGCCTCGGTTATTTAACGGGGTGTTATTTTTTTGATTTTGGCGAAATATTGAAAAGTACCTTTATACAATGAAAATTTTATCCATAGCCAGCTAAATCAAATAGTTGGAAAATTTAAAGGAAATAAAAATTGACAATATATGACGTGTTGAAAGTTTTAGCATTAGCCTGTGGGCTTTTAAGTCCCGATACGTGGGCTTCGGATAAAACTTCAATCAGTGAAGCTCATCCGCCGGTGCTAATTACAGTGGCGCAGAAAAAACTCGCGATCTTTTTTCTAAAAAACAATTTTAAATCTGAAATTAAAGAAGCTCATGTAGCGGACGCTGAGATTTTTTATTCTTTAGTCGACGCTTCTGACTTAAAATTTAAATACGTATGGAAAATTGAAGGCGATCAAATTGCATCAGTATTTTTTTACGATTGGAAATCACCAGGGAGACTAGGTAAATCAATGTATGTACTGACAAAAAGCAGGTTTTCACGCCCCGACTTTGAGGGGTTTGAATACTCTACTATCGAGTTCCCAATTACGAATAAAGATGATGGTCTGGCGGTTTCTTTTTTCCAAAAAGATTTGCCCGATCCAAACTTGGAGCATTGTATCGACGGGCGTAATTTGGTGAGTGGAGAATTAGTTGTGTGCGCTTATAAAGATGCTGGTAGCATAAAAATATATCTTGCGAAAAATGATAAGTAAAGGTGTCTTAAATAAATTTCTTCTGTATATGATTGGATAGAAAAAATACATGAAAGATGAAATTGTTTAAGCTTTAATTACGTTTTTTAAAGGAGTATTTGAGTGAAATATTTGTCTGCAATATACATTGTATTCTATTGCTCTTTGGCTTTTTTCTCACCCCCAAGAAATTTTTTTAAAGTGCGAAAAACATAATGGAGTAGAGGGTCAGATTGATTTATTAATGGGCACACGAATCATTTATGTAAAAAATACAGAAAGGGGTTGTGGCTCTGAGTATTCGTATGAAGAACTTTTAGATGAAAAAAAGGGTGGTGTAATTACATCTTTCCCAACAAGCGACGACTTGGGGCTTTCTGCTAAAAATATAATTTACCTCGTCGCTCAAGATGGCGATGAGGCAGTTTACGCTGGAGAGGTTCCAGCAAGTGCAACGAAACTTAAACCTGGCGTTTATGAAGATATTCTGCAATCGGGCGGATCAATATATAAAAGTGTATATGTATTAGATAAAGGCAAGGTGAGTACTTTGTATCCAGTAAAAGAATTGATTGTTGCTGATTCGCAGTGTGTTTATGAAAAGAAGAATGGTAAAGTTTGCAGAGACATAACAGGAAGTTTTAACAGGCCTTTGTGCGTTTTGGATTACGGTGAGCGAAAAGTAAAAGTTGATATTGCTGAATGTTCTGGCATGGGTGACGATTGATAGTTTGGTTTACGATTTAAAAAATCGAATTTAATGCATGAGTAATTTTACCTATTTACCTTTGTCGGGTTCAATTTTCGCGACTAAAAAATGCAATCATAGGGTGAAAGTTTTGGTTTAATTGTCTTTTTCACGGCTACCACGGGCATCAGTCAACCCTGCCGTTTCGCCTGAAGCTGGGTGGTGAAATCCGGAGCTGGACCTGAAGCCCTCCTGGACAAGCAGGTTTTCATGTCGTTCGCTCCACAAAAGGCGTGAACTGGGAGCTATAACGTGCGCCGATAGAGCGCCATATGTGCGCCAATCAATTAATTGCCTGGTCCTTTAAGGAAATCCTGAAGAAGACTTCCAAATATGGTGAAATACGCCGATCCCGTTG
>NZ_JBSVWN010000114.1:0-5634 GCF_054071325.1 Pseudomonas sp. SDO5215_S409
ATGAGGCCCCCTCTTCAATTCAATGACCGTGTTGCACTCGGTTCCTGCAACCGCCGTTTTGCTGACCTTCCGCTATCGCAGGCTGGGGAAGCAGGCGTGCCCGCGATAAGTACGCAGGCACCGCCGTCATCACGCAATCAGAACGGGGACGATTACTTGGCGAACAGCTGGCTCATGTCCTTGAACGCCTTGAACTCCAACGCGTTGCCACAGGGGTCAAGCAAAAACAGGGTGGCTTGCTCGCCCACCTGGCCCTGGAAGCGGATGTAGGGCTCGATGACAAACGCGGTGCCTCGCGCCTTGAGCCGTTGCGCCAGGGCTTCCCATTGGTCCCAGTGCAGGACGATGCCGAAATGCGGGACCGGTACGTCATGGCCGTCGACCGGGTTTGACTGAACCGACGCCTGGCAAGCGGTCTTGGGGTGTTCGTGGATGACCAGCTGATGGCCATAAAAGTCAAAGTCCACCCAGTGGTCGCTGGAGCGGCCTTCGGCGAGCCCAAATACATCACCATAAAAATGGCGGGCGGCGGCGAGGTCGTAGACGGGAATGGCGAGATGAAAGGGAGAAAGGCTCACGGTCTGTACCTGTTGGTTCTGATAATCAGGCACCGATTCTTCACCAGAAAGACCTGCCGATAAAGCGCATATCTTTGGCCCTGAGCCTCGATTTTTTCGAGGCTCGGCAACGCGGTCGGCGTGCGGCCTTCAGGGCTGCGCCAGTACGTCCATC
Organism: Pseudomonas sp. SDO5215_S409; assembly: GCF_054071325.1. NCBI lineage: Bacteria > Pseudomonadati > Pseudomonadota > Gammaproteobacteria > Pseudomonadales > Pseudomonadaceae > Pseudomonas > Pseudomonas sp. SDO5215_S409. Next base: position 733 of record NZ_JBSVWN010000114.1, read on the forward strand.
ACACAGCTGCGGAATAATTCAAACAGCGGCAAATGGCGCCGGGTGTATTTGGTCAGCAGCACGATTTCGCGCCAGAACGTCAGCTTGCCCAACGGCAACACGCGCACGTCGCTGTTGTGCTCCAGCCACAAGCCCGCCATGGGCACCAGGGATACACCCAGGCCGCTGCGGACCATCTTGACGATCGCGTCCAGCTCGTCGAGCTCCAATGTTTGCCGGGGCTCTATCTTTTGTTCCTTGAGAAACTGCGTCACTTGACGCCCGCCAAACGAGCCCCTGTCATAACGCACGAAGGGTTGCTCGCGAAGCAGTTGCAAGGGGTCATCGCCCACCACCTCTTTGGCGGTGATGAGTACAAAGGGCTCGCGCGCGATCACTTCGCTCTGGAGGTCTTTGGGCAGGTTGAACGGCGCATTGATCATGATCGCAAGGTCCAGCTCGCCCGCATCGACCTGGCTGAGCAGGTTCAATGAAACACCGGGCACCAGATTGACTTCGATAAACGGCGCGCGTTGCTTAAGGGCCACCAGCACTTGCGGCAGGATGCCGGTTTGTACGCTGCCGATGGCGCCAATGCGCAGCGAGCCGTGAAAGTTGTTCGCGCTATCGGGAGCGCCCATGCGCGAAAAAAGATCGAGGATCTCCTCGGCCAGCGGCACCGCCCGCTGCCCCGCCGCGTTCAACGTGGCGGAGCGGCCGGTGCGGTCGAAGAGTTTCACCCCCAGGGCATCCTCAAGGTGCTTTATCTGGGCACTCACCGCCGACTGCGTCAGCCCCACTTGCTGCCCGGCGGCCACAAACGTGCCGCGCCTTGCCGCGTGCACGAAGGTTCTCAACTCTCTAATCATCCACACACCCTGCTTGTTGGTTGGCGCACGGCCTTCCACGCAAGGCTGTTGCGGGTAAGGCTCACCCACGATAACAGCTCCAGGGTGTTGGCAGGCCCAGCCTTACGCGACGACCGGGATCAGCGGGTCGGCGGCAGCCAATGCGGCGGCCCGTTCAGCCACGGGTGGGTAGATCCACACGGAGTTGATCTGGTGCTTGAGCTGCTTGGCTTCGTCCTTGATCAGCTTGACCTGGCGGTCCCAGCCTTCGGTGTACACCGCGCCCCAGGCACCGAGGTCCAGGCAGGTGACGTATTTGGCCTGGCTGTACGCGATTGCGCCTTCGCCCAACAGGTCGGCGGCCACGTTGTTGCCGGCCGAGCGGCCCAGGGCGATGGCGTGCTGGCAGGTCATCAGCGCGAAGTGGCCAGCGTCGTCGGTGGCGGCATAGGCGGTGTCGCCCGTGGCAAAGATGTGGTCCTGGGCGATGACTTTGAGGTGGCGGTCCACGTGCAAGCGCCCGTAAGCATCACGCTGGCCCGGGATCTGTTCGGTGAGGGCGCTGGCACGCACGCCGACGGTCCAGACCACCGTGCTGGCGTCGATGCGACGACCGTCAGACAACGTAACCCCCGCCGCATCCACGGCCGTCACCGAGGCGTTGACCACCCATTCCACGCCTAACGCTTCGCTTGCTTCAATAATGGCTGGGCTGATGTTTGCCCCCAGCGCCGCCCCAATTTTCTCGCCGCGATCAACGATGACCACGCGGACATGGGCGTTTTCGCCCAGCACTGCACGCAGGCGCGCTGGCATTTCAGTCGCGGTTTCGATCCCGGTGAAGCCGCCCCCGGCGACCACGACCGTGTTGCGTGTGCTGGATTCAGGCTGGCTGGCCAACGCCTGCAGGTGTGTTTCCAGGTGGCGGGCCTCTGCCATCAGATCCACATCGAACGCGTGCTCGATGCCGGGCACCGACGCCGGGCGCACCACGCGACTGCCGGTGGCCAGCACCAGTTTGTCGTACCCCAGCGATCCCTTGACGCCATTGGCATCGGTGTAGCCGACCGTTTTGCCGTCAACGTCGATGCTGTTGGCCACGCCCCGGATGAAGTTCACGCCTACCACCTCAAACAACGGGCCCAGCGGCGCCTGCATCTGATGCACCTGTTGCTCGTAGTAACGAGGGCGTACGCCCAGCACGGCTTCAGGCGCCAGCACGCTCACGTCCACATCGTTGCGGTCGTGCTTGTCCAGCAGGCGCAAGGCGCTCAGCGCGCTCCACATGCCAGCAAAACCGGCGCCGATGATCAGGATTCGCTTTTTCATTGTGTGCTCCGAAAGGAAGTCAGTAAGGGGGGTTGGCCCTGGCAATCGACCTTGTCGACTGCGGCGTCACAACTACGACTATATTGATCGTAGTTTATAGCGGCAAGCGGTTTTTGTTCACGGCCCTCGCCAGGCGCCCGGTTTTCAGGACGAAACCCTTTGAGTTACTGGAGATTCAGGCGATCGACGAAAATGCTTGCGCACCGCTTTGCTTGCGATGCGCGCGGCAAATTGTTAGGTTTCGCACGATAAACCCAGTCGGAGATTCCCATGTCTTTTTACAGCGCAGGTGTGGAGTACGGCATTCATTGCCTGCTGTACCTGGTGGATGGCTCGGGAGACAGCCGTGAAGCCAGCGTGCGCGACCTTGCCGAATTGCAGGGCGTGCCTCAGGAATACCTGGCCAAGGTGTTCACCAAACTGGCGAAAGCAAAATTGGTGGTCGCCACCGAAGGCGTACGCGGGGGGTTCAAGCTGGGTCGTCCGTCAGACGAAATCACCCTGCTGGACATCGCCACGGCCATTGACGGGCGCAAGATGATTTTTGATTGCCGCGACATTCGTGGCCGCTGCGCGGTGTTCGACGGCGGCGCCCCGGACTGGGCGACAGCAGGCGTTTGCGGCATCAACGCGGCGATGCTCACGGCGCAAAAACGCATGGAAGAAGCACTGCACCAACAGACCATCCTTGACCTGGCGCGACGCACCGCCCGCAAGGCACCGCCGGAGTTTGCCGGGCAGGTCAGCGGGTGGTTGAACAAACGCAAAGAGGGACGCGTGGGCAGTGACAGTCAGACGATTACGCTGGTGCAGGCGGACGAATAGCGGTGAGTCAGCCGCCCAGACACACTGGCAGCGGCGCGAGGGGCCTGCTGCCCCCTTGAATGAACCGCCGCAAAGCCGGTTTACACATCAATGATTTGACACGGCATAGACCGATTCAGCGTGATCTCACTGGTGACCAGGTTCAATTTTTGCGGCTGTGTGAAGATCCTCCACCCGCCGTTTCTGTAGTGCATGAAATTGAACCCGTTAGGTGCCGGCAAGTTACCGGTATCTCTGCCGTAATCCTCAAACACCAGCAGTGATTTAATCGGTTGGCCCTGGCTGCTGATAAAGTTGTTGACCGTTGCCTCGTGCGGATGCTGATTATGATAAACCCTGATTTTTGAATTATCCCCCGGCGTTTCCGTCACGACTAACGCGCACCCATTCATGGCGGCCGTGAACATGAACTTCATCGGTGGATTATATTTGGGCAGGTCGACAAACCCGGGCATGACCATGCCCTGTATGAAGGGGCACCAGTAGGCTCTGATCGCCACGTCGTTGTGTTTGGGCTGGCTCACGGGCGTCAAAATAACCTGCGCCGTTTCGGGTTCACCGATCAAGTCAAATGAGCCCATTTTTGCCAGGTTGATGAAGTCGGGCATCATGTCGGTGGGCGCTTTTTTTTGAAAATAGTGAACGCTATTAATTGCGGTATCGCCAATATAAACAGTTGGATTTGTGACAAAAGCGATATTGTGACCGTTCATAGCGTTTCCTGGGCATGGGTGTGTTATCTGAACCTACCGACCTATACAACACGGCCATGAAACGTTTTATTCCTGACGACGCGGAAAAAGATCACCTGTTCGCGTGCTCTTGCCTGCGTCGGCGATTGCGCAGGGTTTCCAGCGGGTTAATTGCTCACGTTTTCCAGCAGTTGCTCGACATACTCGACAAACGCGCGGGCCTTGGCATTGGTCATCCGCCCATTCGGAAAAATGGCCCAGAGGTCCATTTTGGGTAATGTCCAGTCTTGCAACACCGCCACCACCTCGCCGCTCGCGAGTTCAGGCCCGAAGACCCAGTGCGAAGAAACCGTGAGGCTGTAATGTGACAACACCGTTGCGCGCACGCCTTCGGCAGCAGATACGCGCATACGGCCGCTAAGGGTCACGGGCTGCTCATCGTCGCCTTTTTTGAATAACCAGGAAGCGCCCCCCTCGCCTATCGCATAGATCACCGCCTCGTGATGTTCCAGGTCTGCGGGCGACTCGGGTATGCCATGCCGTTCGAGGTAAGCAGGCGTGGCGACCACCCGCCGCTGACACGTGGCAATCTTTCTAGCGGTAAAGCCCGAATCGCTGAGCGTGCCCATCCGAAGAGAGACATCGGTACCTTCTTCAATGAGATTCATGGACCGGTCATCGAGCCTCACGTCCACGTCGAGCAAGGGGTGCATGTCCAGGAAGCCACCCAAGTACGGAAGGATGTACAGCCGGGCAAAGGTCACCGTCGTAGAAATACGCAACGTCCCCACCAACCCCGCAGCCGCGCCACGCACGACAAGCTCGGCATTGTTTGAGCTTTCAATAATCTGTTTGGCGTGCTCAAAAAACAGCGAGCCGGCCTCAGTGGCCGATAGTCCGCGAGTGGAGCGGCTCACCAAGCGAACGCCCAAGTGCTCTTCCAACTGGGAGATGCTTTTTGAAACCGCAGGTTGCCCGACATTCAGCCGCCTGGCTGCTGCAGAAAAAGAACCGGTCTCCAAGACAGAGACAAAGGTTTCCATCGCGGCCAGCCGGTCCATTTCATACCTCATTGGGGTTGTTTACGTTGGTGAGTCTGCCGGGTTTGTTGGGGGGCGTGCAAAAGGTTTTTGTGGTTTGAAGGGGGGCTGGGTTGACCGTACGTTGCGGATGACTAAGGAAATCCTGAAGAAGACTTCCAAATATGGTGAAATACGCCGATCCCGTTG
>NZ_JBSVWN010000115.1:0-5557 GCF_054071325.1 Pseudomonas sp. SDO5215_S409
GCAACGGGATCGGCGTATTTCACCATATTTGGAAGTCTTCTTCAGGATTTCCTTAGCGCAGTTTCGTCGCTGATGATCACGGCGGGATCATATCGCCCTGTATCACCGGTTACGATGCGGTTGGGATCCCCTGCCTCTACCAACGAAAAGCGCAGGCGCAACGGCACGTTCACTTTGGACGCAGCATGTTTGCCCACATCGAATGTTCTTTGGGGGATGTCCTCAATGATCTCAGCGCGTATCCAATACTTACCGCCATCAATACCCAAACTCCCTTTGTTATTCAGAGGCAAACCATTGGCAGTCGTCAACGTCGCTTGGCTGCTGCAGGACATATCGCCCAGCCCGTCGAGCTTGGTATAGACCGTCGTTGTCCAGACCCTGTTCCTTTCATTGAGTTTGTCTGACAGGTCAATCATGATATCCGGCGCATGTAATGTGCGTTGGCCATAACAGCCCGCGTGCGCCGTCGCACTCAAGGCACCCGACACTAAAAACAGCAGGAAAACATACAGTTTTTCCATGATAATCAAACGTCTCATCTTAATGACAGGTGTGAGAAACGCTCGCCGCCCAGTCGGGCTGGCGAACCATACAACTTCCATTTTTCATGCGCACTTCCAGGTAATCGGGCTTCTGCTCCGACTTGATATAAACCACACTGGACTGGCCAATAAACCCCATCGAGCGACCCGACTGGTCCACCACTTCGGCACCAAAAGGCAACGGGCTGCCATCCGCTTTATGCGCCTTCAAAATGTATGACTGACGTTGGTCTGTCTCAAACTTTACGTGGCTGACCGCACCTTCATACGGCACCGTATTGGCGATATTGCCGATAATTTCTGCACCCGAACTGTTACCGCCATCAGACAACGTAATTGAATTCAAGCGATAAGGGGTTGCATAGGGAACCAGCGCCAGTCCCTTTTCATTGGTGACAATACTTTGGTCGCCATTCACGATCAGCCCTTTGGCATTGGGCGCCTCGACAATCATCATGGTACTGCCCATCTCATTGGACGCCAGCACGTGCCCGGCAATAGCCACCACACTGCCGCGCGCACTGATACCCGATTGGCGGTACTCGGAGGACTCGCCATATGAGGCCCCCACGGTCGAGGCGTTGCCGCGGTAAGCGGCACTGACACTGGCAGCGTTATTGCCGCCGGTTTGGTTACTGCCTGCCACGGTGTAATTCAGGCGATTGGAGGCCAGTGCATTTCCACTCACGCTGAGGTTGCTTTGCTGATAACGCCCCCCCACAACGGAGGCACCGGCATTGAGATGCGCACGACGACCGGCGACATCAAAAGGCATTGTCAGCGAGAGATAAAAACGCGTCTCTTCTTCACGCTGGTTATTTCTGACGCGGTTAGCCGAAAGGTTGTAATTGATCGAACCCAGGGTGTTGGTATAACCGAACTGGTATTCACGGCTCTTGGTGTTACTGGTCCAGTAGTCTCGCTGTGTTCCGGAAAAAAACACCGTACCCCAGCCGTCTGACAAACGCTGGTTAAGGCTCAAATTAAAGGTGTTACGAGGCCGCGCATTTCGCACCACATCCCACGTATTCAAATCGAGAACCGGCGCCTCCACCTCATCGTGGAAACGGCGATGGCGGGTGCTCTTTTCAATTTGGCGATACCCCTCTTGGGAGTAAATGGCATCGCTGAAGCTGTAGTAACCTTCCGTGGAATAACGATACGCGGCCAACGTAAAGTTGGTGGCCGTCGTGTCCAGGAATTTGCTATATGCCACGCGCACACTCTGGCCCGTTTTATGCTGCTGCTTCAATTGGGTATCCGACTGGGTGATATCGACGGACACAGCCCCCACCGGCAGGTTTAAACTGCTGCCCACCAAATAGGCGCGGTAGTCATTACTTAACGTGGCGCCTGTGTAACCGGTCACGAGGTTGTTGAACCCATATTGAAAGGTGCCCTGGACAAACCCCGGGCGGTAGTCGGTATTGGTTTGGTTTACCGTACCCGCTGTCAGGCTGTATTTGCTGACACCCTCTTTAAGCATGTTAGGCACGGCAGAGAACGGCACGTTGAACACCTGCTCCTGACCGTCCGCCTCTTTAACCAGTACCGTCAGGTCTCCGGCAGAGCCGGTGGGCTGTATATCATCAAGCGTAAACGCACCGGGCGGCACGTTTTCCTGATAGACAACACGACCGTTCTGAATGACCTTGACCAGCGCGTTGCTACGCGCGACGCCCCGCACGACCGGCGAGAAACCCTGTCGGGAGTTGGGCAACATATTCATGTCGGAGGTCAACGACACACCGCGCACTTTGATCGAGTCAAAAAGATCGCCGGCGGTATAGAAATCACCCAGTTTGAAATTCGAGGTGATAGGCGCCACGTTTTTTTGTACATAACGGGTGCTGTTTTCGTAGCTGAGTTTTTGCGCAGTACTTTTTCTGATCGAACTGGTTTCCTTGAACTGCCAACCCGCCACACTCAGACCGATGTCCAGGCCTGAATACAGCTCATCATTGGACGGGCCGCCGCTTTTAGACTGCATGCTGTAGTACATCGCGTTGTAGCCCAACGAAAAGGCAGGCACGCCGGTGTCCCAGAACTTGGGATCGATATAACCCGAGTCTGTGCGGCTGACATACGCCTGAGGCACGGTCAGTTTTAAACTCAGCGTGCTGATGTCCAGCAAAAAAGTACCGCCCTGGACCAATTGGCTCACTTGCACGCCGCCGCCTTCGGCACCGGCGGCCGGCAAACGACTCACGTCGATGCCCAGCAGGGCAATGTCCCCGTGGCCCATCGTAATGTCGTCTTTCGTTTCGCCCACCATCACGGGGTAACGACCTTTCCAACTGTTATTGACGTACACATCGATATCCTGTTTGCCGGCAGGGATCGCCGAGCTCGCATAAAACCGGGAAATGTCGGCGTTACGCGATTGACCGGCCATGAACGAAGTATCGAATGTTTCCGCCCAGGTGTTATCCAGTAGAAACAGCGAGCCTACCGTCAGTGCTTTGATGATGATGTTTGGCTGTTTCATTCTGAATATTCACATTAGTGCGACGTGAGGGTCTTGGTTTTATAAGCGCCCAGGTCATCGATATACCGCAGGGTGTACGGCGTTTTTTTAATGACCGGCTGTTTGCTTTTGGCAAACAGTGAAGAAAACGGTGCGACCATGACCGACTCCACCAGCAAGTTCGGCTGATCAGCGTGATCAACGTTGGCCAACGTAAAAAAATAGCCACTGTTATTAACGACATTGAAACCGTTCGCCACCGCGTGCAACTCGACGTGATTGAGACTGGTTTCGGAAGTGCCTTTTAACCCAGCAGGCCGGTAAAACATTTTTATGCGCGATTTGATTGCCAGTTGCAGCGTGTTGGCGCCCTGCAAGTTCTCCGGCACCGGTGGAATGTCCAGAACATTCAAAAAGAACACTGACTCCCGGTCACTCGCCAACGGCGCGCCTATTTTTGTTATGCGCAATTGCTGACCACTGTCACCCGAGACTTTGACCACGGGAGGAGACAATAAAAAGGGAACATTGGCCGTCTCGGGCGTGGAATCAATATCACCGTCATCGATCCAGGCCTGCACCAGCGACGCATCGCTGCCACTGTTGATCAGTTGAACAACTACATCCTTGTTTTGTTCAGGGTAAATAACCCGGGTGCCATTGATAACAATATTGGCTTGCGCCGATACGCACGCGACAAACAGCCCCGCCAAAACAATAAGTTTTATCATGATCGTTTCCAGGGCCAGGCCCCTGAAGGGCCTGGCAAATGCGATGAGTTACAGGTAGGAAATGGTGTACGTCAGGTTCGAACTCAGGCCACCCACTTTCGCCGGGGCGGTATTGGTTTTGTAGTAGTAAGCATCCAATGTCACCACCTCGAAGTCGGCCGACGCTTTTGCCCCGCTGACGGCTGTGGTGTAAGGCACGTTCAACTGGATAGGGGTTGTCGAACCGCTGGCAGAAAGCGAAAAGCCAACGTTTTTCGCCACGGAAGCATCGTTTTCGTTAACCGAATTGTTAACCAGGTACTTACCATCGGTGGAGATATTATCCGCCGACGAAAAATACATTTTCAGTGGTGTGCCGGCTTCACCGGCCGCCGGGCTGCAACCGGAGAACGTCAAGGAAAACGACTTTTTATTCTTGGTGATGGGCCCCACTTTAGTGCCGGCATCCACGACAGAGATAGGAGACAGGGCCACCGTGAAGTCTGCACTTTTGCCACCATTGATCGTGCAGGTCGTATCGGTAATTGCGCCGCTGAAAGAAATGATGCCGCCCGCCGAATTATCGGCAGCGATGGCATTGGCACAAGTGAACGCGGCGACCAGTGCAACGAGAGAGAACGCATGTTTCATTTTAAAACTCCATTACTTCATTAAGGGTTGTGACAGGGCCGACTGGCCAGAACTCGTACAGCGAACCAACTTGCAAATAACAAACCGTTTGAAACAACCCCGGCTTGCCAAACGTGCATCGGCACCGACGGCAAGTTTCAACCTGCCGCGCAGCACCCACATTCAACACGCCGTGGTGGGTTACTTCTATAAAGTGAACAACCTCATTTTTTACCCTGCTCAATAATGACGAGCCGAGTAGAAATGACGGGCCATTGATGAGTGCAATTGAACACTGCACTTAGTCGATGACGGTATAAGCTCGAACGAACTGGGGCTATTTTGCGCATGGGGGTGGAAATTCTCTGTAGGACCAATCCCTGCGACTTGTAGGAAATTTCCCACGAAAAAGAACAGCGCCCAGCGGTCATTGCGGAAAAGCGCATAGCGACAGGAAATTTCCTACAAGGCTCAGGGAAATTTCAGCGGGCTTATTTCCCTAAAGGTTTGCAAAACTAAGCGGCACCACCCGATATATCCCCTATCAAGCACTCATTCAAATGTGTAGGAAGAACGCCTCTGACTTTAGCCTTGCCACGTATGTTGGCCTGAGCGCATGAATCAAGAAGTACGGTGTTTCAAAAAGCCACCTTTGAACTCGAGTTTTACCGTACTTCGGAGAGCTACCCATGCAGACGCTGCCTTTACGCGTTCTGGTCTTGAACGACACCTGTTTCCAGCGGACAACTATCGTGAATATGTTGCGGCAACTGGGATGTGACTTTGTATTCAGTGCAACCTGTGCTCACCACGCATTGAGCGCACTTAATTGCGTGGGGCCGGTGGACATTGCTTTGTGTGACTTGCGCAAAGAAAGCCTCGACAGCCTGAATTTTTTAAAACACTCGGCGCAACGTGAGTTGGTTCGCTCCGTGATCATCAGCAATTCACTGGATGAGGATGTCGGGCGAGCGGCCGGAAAATTGATCCCCCTGATGGGGCTGAGGTTGTTGGGCGAACTGGGTTCTTATCTCCAACTCGAAAAGCTGGGCGCACTCCTGAAAAACTACCTCACGCCTCCACCCCGCCCACCCGCTGTTCACCGTATACCGCTCACCGCCACTGAGGCCCAGGTGCGCCAGGCGCTGGCGCTAGTGTGCTGTTCGCGAAATAAATTTCTGAGTAATTCGTCTACACTTCAAACG
>NZ_JBSVWN010000116.1:0-4434 GCF_054071325.1 Pseudomonas sp. SDO5215_S409
GCAAACTCAGCGGCCAAGGCCATGATGAGTTACACCACTTCCAGGGACACGATCCAAGTGAGATCCCCGGCAGTCTGGTCGGCGTAGCTTTACCCAGCCTTTACCGAATGTGAGACAGGCATGAGACGGAACCGGCATGGCCTAGGCGTCCGAGGCCAGATACCAGGTCGTGCCGGTAAAAACTCGAGGTCGGCAAAGTCTCACATTGCCGGTGGAATCGGGCGTTTGTTTGACCACGCGTCGATGGAACACGGGCCAGGCAGATGACAGTAGCCTATGTGGCCGGGTGCCTGAGGTTTCCCGCGTGTCACAGGCCGTCAAAGTAGAGGCCCCGGCTGCCTCAGACCCCTGACGGATTCTGGACAAGCTCTGGACGGATGGCGAGGTCACAGATCATCCAACTCGACCCAGCAGCCAAAGCCAGCGCGGGCTGGCGGCAGATCGGGTAGTGGCCGGATAGTTACCTCGTCCAAAAACAGGGAGGGACCGCGACGGTCAGTTGCGAGACCAGTGGCCCGCGGCCGCCCCAGGCAAACGCCGCCATAACCCTTGACGGGGCCTTGACGAAATTCTTGACAGGTCTTGACGGATTTATCTGACGCCACTAGTAGCCGGATCGCTTAAAGCCAAGCGGGTCAAGGCATTGCGGGCATCCACGCAGCTTGACTAGCACCAGCCTAGTCAAAAATTTAAGAGGTGGCCGTCAAGGCTGCTGTGCAATGAATATCCAGGCACACGCTGGCGGGATGGGTCGCGAAATACCGGGCCAGAGAAATCATTAGCGTGCCAGGCAATACTATACAGGCACTAGATGGATTTTCCCCGGTGGTTCACGCGTAAACAGCCCGCAACTCAAGTAATACGCCGCCGCCAGCGTGAAAGGTGGTGCGTTGGCGCTTGGTGCTCGTCAAGTAATTTCCGGGGCTTCCAGCGACCTGACAGCAGGTCGGAGCAGGTGGTGAACGAGTCGTTCACCCTAGAGCGGAAACCGGTCGGCTTAGCTAATGCCATCTAGACCTGTCATTCATCACTACCTATGCTCGAAGCCTTCACCAAGGAGGCCCAAATGACAGAGCATACGCAAAAAAACCAAGAACCCAGCCCGCCGGCTTCTATAGGGTTGATCGAAAAAGCATGGGAATGGAAATGGGCAGTTCGCCTCGCGTACTTAGTTCTTTTTTTGGACATAGCTTTGTTGCTAAGGAAACTACCAGGCGTTCTAGAGATGGCCATTTCTCTTGAAAGAGTCTGGGCCAACTTCGGATACCTGCTCACAGCCGCTTGTTCATTTGGTCTTATTGTCTCATTCGGCATCCCTGCGCTTGCGATTGCACTGCGTGAAATATTATCGCTAATTGGATCGGCTATTCCTTACGGCCTTTTTGAAATTCGGGCGGAGCCCTACCAGCGGCCAAATGGATGTGTATCGCTCCACCAACTCCATAAACACGCTTTGAGACAGAACAGCGAATTTTTAATGAAGCTGTATGAAAAACGGTCAGCGGAAATAGAAGAGGCCCGAGAGCAACGGGAGCAGATCGGGATGCTTTTTTTCGGCATGACCGTACTGTGCATACTCGATTGGAGTCTAGGCACGAATTACAGTACTGGGTCACTGGTCCAAGTATTTCTTTCTCATACCAACGATAACGTCGGTATTGCAGCAGTGCTTGCCGTGTTAGCTCTTCTGCGCTGGGCGTGGTTTCCGGCATGGAAAACAAACTGGGTATATTACCCACCTCTCCACGATGAGTTGGTAGCCAAGGAACGTGCCGAAAAGGACGCGCAGGAGAAACTGCGCCGAGAATGGAACAGTTGAGGCCTGAACCTGAAATTCACTCAAAATCACCACTACCCTGATCCGGGGTGGTGCTGCCGCGGGGGAATGGTAAGAACGCCACGCGGTGCCAGCGCAATCGCCGCAAAAGTGTGACGACGGCTCTTCAAAAGTGAGGAGCGAGATAATCGGGCCATTTCTGGACTGATCCCTCAAAGGCATGGTGGTGATGACCATTCCTTTGCACCGGCGGTGGATTTATCAAGATGGCGTCACCGTTCGTCGGGGATGGAGCAACAAACCTCGACGGCTTTTTAAGTCAGCGTGAAACGGGCCAGAAACGCCCCAGCAGACAGCGCCGTGTATCCCCAGGTGCATCCCTTTAAAACATGAAAAAAATAATCAATAAAAAACATAAGCTTACATATCAAGTTCAAATGACTGTGTACCACCAAGTACCGATCCATAGACGTCTACAGCAGTCTATGAATCACCTCAAGAAGCCCGCCTTGTGCGGGCTTTCTTGTTTCTGGCTGTTTCTCCTTGTGCCCCCTTATCTTCGCTCCGCCTCTCATGGGGCTAAGGCCGCGAGCGTTGCAATCGGCTCTAGGTCCCGCACTTGATGCGATGTTCAGGTATTGCAAGGGCGAGAGACGATTGAGCATGCCTCGGCTTCTGGCGATCCGCCACCACTCGACACTCTGCTCTGAGCGGTTACCCTCTGCGCCCGAAAGGGCTCTACGCTAGCGCAGCGCTGGTTTGAGGATGATTCAGGAATCAAGGAATGAGTGGTTACGTCCCCAACCCGCCGAAGGGTTATCGCAATAGCGGCATCGAGCCCGTCGATATTCACGCTCAGCGCTGGGCTGAATACAAAGACCTCCCGCCCAAGACCAATACCCGTCCCGCCAGCAAAGGCTGTGTATTCACCAAGAGCTGCGATCTGGCAAACGGTGTGATCGATTACAAAACGCCTGCCGGATTCATTCCGGTCGAGAGCCTGGCCAACTACGGAGCGTTCTCCCTCCTCGGCGGTCGTGAAACCGATGCCGCAGGAAATATCCCACTGAAAAAAATCAGCGGGAGTGCCCTGCCTGCCGCCATCGGAACTCTTCTATTGGGTGGCGCTGGGGCTGCGGCTGCCTCTTGTGGTGGGCTGTGTTCGGCTGGAGCTGTTGGGGGAGCAAGTGCCGCAACTGGCTCAGCCATAACGGGAGCTGCCGGTGGGACCGGCGTCGTCACTGCCGGAGTGGCTGCTGGCGCCTTGGCGGGGATAGTCGCACTGTTGTGGCCGTCGAACCTGGGTGACAGTTCTCTGTACACAAAAGACCAGCTTCAGTCACTTGAAAAGGCGCGTACACGCGTGCGCCTGCATGTTGAGGTGCAGGCGGACGGAACCCTGAAGGGGTACGGATACAACACCCAGAAGCGTAGGGAATGGGAAATGATTCCCGTCGTGCAATTCGTCCAGCAGGGATCTCAGCAAGTCGCCGACTTCGGCGATGGTGTAACCCTCATCTGGACGCCGGCGGTTGATCCGTCGGGCACCTCCGGTATCCCACCGTTAGAGGGTGCCCCCCAAGCCCCCCATATTTGGATTTATCCGCCGACCGAACAGGCCGACAGCATCATCGTCAGCCCGATCTACCCTGATCAATACAAAGACTTCATTCTCGTATTCCCGGCAGATTCCGGTGTGCAGCCGCTGTACATTGTGATGAATGTGCGCAAAACCCCAGGCACAGTCACAGGACAGGGCGAAGATGTGTTTGGCATATGGCTCATTGGGGCCAGCTCGGGGATGGGCGCTCCAATACCAAAGGACGTGGCAGACTCCCTTCGGGGACAAGAATTCAAGAGCTTCGACTCGTTCAGGGCCGCCCTTTGGAAAGCGGTTTCAGAGTCAGCCGCTGCAAATCAGTTCATCGAACAGAACGTCGGGCGGATGCGTAAAGGTAAGGCACCACGGGTGCGCAAAGCCGATAGAGTCGGCGGCAGACTGTCTTACGAACTTCATCACCTCGAAAAGGTATCCGAGGGAGGCGGCGTCTACGACGTAGATAATCTGCGGGTAAACACTCCGCGAAACCATATCGCTATTCACCGGAACGAATAGGTCAACCATGACTGACACACTACTGAAAAACAGTTTTTCGGAGTACACAGAGGCCGAGTTCATCGCACTGCTGGAAGAACTCGCTGAAGAAGACGAAGAAGCTGAAAGCGATGATCGTGCTGACGTGCTGCTGTTGCACTTCGAGAAAATCAGCGAACACCCAGCAGGGTCGGACCTGATCTATTATCCAGAGCCCGGTGCTGACAACTCCCCTGAGGGCGTAGTGCAAATTGTGAAAGATTGGCGCGCGGCGCAGGGTTTGCCCGGGTTCAAAGGTGCGTAACAACGCGCCCGCGTCGTAGGGGTCAAACACTCCGATCAAAACGTCGGTAGCGCGGATGGGGTGGACCCGGCACGCATACCCAGGCTGGTGACCCTGTGGAAGGACCAACACCGGTGACCACTTGCCCTGATCACTGACGCATCAAATCACCCTTGCAGAAACATCCCTTGGAAGGCTGGCGCCATGTTTTGACCGGCGAGTGTCGATCGTGTCCCTGGAAGTGGTGTAACTCATCATGGCCTTGGCCGCTGAGTTTGC
>NZ_JBSVWN010000117.1:0-4429 GCF_054071325.1 Pseudomonas sp. SDO5215_S409
GCAAACTCAGCGGCCAAGGCCATGATGAGTTACACCACTTCCAGGGACACGATCCGAACACAAAATTTCTGACACCCTCCCGGCGCATTTCCCGTCATGCCGGTCAAGGTATGCCTCATAGTCCTTACCCGGCTCAGGAGTAAATACTCGGGTAGGCGGCACACAAAACACTTGGTCGGTGACCATTTTCATCAAGACCACAGAAGGGGCTCCTGCGGGGATAACAAACTCTGAGTACGACTCGCCATAGCTCAGATGGTCGCTTCTCCATGACGCAGGCATTCCTATACTTCGTTTGGTGTGTTGTCCTAGGGTGGAATTGACCTTATCTGCAACGGTATAGCCGTAGGCAAAAAGAGGTTCTTTGCTCGAAGCGCAGTCTTGTCCAGGATTGATTGCGACGGGCAAACCGTTGTTTCCGAAAAGACGGATCCTTGCGGAGGTTGTCTGATCGTAAGGCTGCTCTTGTATCGGCTGCTCGTAATTAGTAGAGCCACAGCCACTCAGCAACAGCGCAGAAAAAAGGGCCAGCAAACAGATGTTCAAAAACAACTCCTTGGTTTAGATATCAACCCGTTATCGGCAAGTATTTTGAATACCTAAATGTCCCTGTTGACGCAATCGGAAAGCAATCTCTAGAACAGGGCCTTGAAGGGGGCAGCGCTTCCCGACGCACCAGGCGAGCGGAAATTGCAAAGCTGCCGGGAGCGCATGGACGGGTGCCTGTGTAACATCTCAAGGTGTGTCGGGCAGACGCTCCGGTCAACGTGCTCGCTGGATCGGAACAGCACATCTGGCTCATAAAGGCCCCCGATCAGGTATTCAGGCGTATTCCAGCGCAGCCTTGAATCTGATCGGGGGCATGTCCTAACGCTTCAACGCCCGCGCAATCACCATCCGCTGTATCTCGCTGGTGCCCTCGTAAATCTGCGTGATCCGCGCGTCGCGGTAGTAGCGTTCCACCGGGTAGTCCTCTAGATAGCCATAGCCGCCGTGGATCTGCATGGCGGACGAGCAGACTTTTTCGGCCATTTCCGAGGCGAACAGTTTGGCCTGGGAGGCTTCCGACAGGCAGGGCTTGCCTGCGCTTCTGAGCCTTGCGGCGTGCAGGATCAGCAGGCGGGCGGCGTTCAGGCGGGTGTGCATGTCGGCCAGCAGGTTGGCCACGCTCTGGTGTTCGATGATTGCCTTGTCGAACTGCGTGCGCTCCTGGGCGTAGGCCAGGGCTGCGTCAAACGCGGCGCGGGCGATGCCCAGGGCTTGGGCGGCGATGCCGATGCGGCCGCCTTCGAGGTTGGAGAGGGCAATGGCCAGGCCTTTGCCGCGCTCGCCGAGCAGGTTGGCTTCAGGCACGCGGCAGTGGTTCAGGGTGACGGCGCAGGTGTCCGAGGCGCGGATGCCCATTTTGTGTTCGGTGCGGTCCACCACAAAACCCGGGGTGTCGGTGGGCACCAGAAAGGCGGAAATGCCTTTTTTGCCCAGCGCCGGGTCGGTCACGGCAAACACGATCGCCAGTTTGGCGCGCTTGCCGTTGCTCACAAACTGTTTGGCGCCGTTGATCACCCAGTGGCCGTCGTGCAGTTCGGCGCGGGTGCGTAGGTTGTGGGCTTCGGAACCGGCCTGCGGTTCGGTCAGGCAAAAGCAGCCAATGGCCTGGCCGCTGGCAAGCTGCGCCAGCCAGGTTTCCTTTTGCGCTTGTGAGCCGTAGTTGAGAATAGGCCCGCAACCCACTGAATTGTGGATACTCATCAGCGCACCCGTGGCGCCGTCGCCTGCCGAGATTTCTTCCACTGCCAGGGCATAGGCCACGTAGTCAACGTAGGTGCCGCCCCATTCTTCGGGCACCACCATGCCCAACAAACCCAATTCGCCCATCTTGGCCACCAGGGCGTCGTCGATCCAGCCGGCTTTTTCCCAGGCCTGGGCGTGGGGGGCGATTTCGCCTCGGGCAAAGTCCCGAGCCATGTCGCGGATCATGATCTGTTCTTCCGTAAATTCAATATCTTGCATGGCTTAGTTCCTGTTCTGCTCGAAGCCTTGGAAGAAGCTGTCGACGTGGGCGGCGTCCAGCGCTTGCAGGGTGGGCGGGTTCCAGCGCGGGGTCTTGTCCTTGTCGATCAGCAGGGCGCGCACGCCTTCGATCAAGTCACCCCGGGCGAACCATTGCCGGTCCAGGTGCAGTTCCAGGGCGAAGCAGTGTTCCAGCGGCAGGTCGCGGCCCTGGCGCAGCATCTGCAACGTCACCGCCATGGCCAGGGGCGAGCGGGTGAGCATCAGGTCGGCGGTGGCCTGCGCCCACTCCCGGCTCTGGGCAACGCTGACCTGCTGCAGCTGTTCGACGATGGCGGGCACGTCTGGCAGGGCGAAGAAGTGGTCGATGGCCGGGCGCAGGGCGGCCAGCGGGGCGTCGGGCAGTTGCTGCACCGCCAGGGTGGCGAGCAGGCTTTGCAAGTCTTTGAGCGGGGAGGTGCGCCAATTCAGGTGGTCGAGTTGGCGGTCCAGTTCGGCGAGTTTGCTGCTGTCCAGATACCAGTCCGCCAACCCGCAGTACAGCGCGTCGGCGGCGCGAATCTGCACGCCGGTCACGCCCAGGTAGATCCCCAGTTCACCGGGAATACGCGGCAGGAAATAGCTGCCGCCCACGTCCGGGAAATAGCCGATGCCGACTTCCGGCATGCCCAGTCGGCTGCGCTCGGTGACCAAGCGCACGTCGGCGCCTTGTACCAGGCCCATGCCGCCGCCCAGTACAAAGCCGTCCATCAGCGCCAGGATCGGTTTGCGGTAGTGGTGGATGGCGAGGTCCAGCGCGTATTCCTCGACAAAAAAGTCTTCGTGCAGCGTGTCGCCGCCTTTGAAGCTGTCGTAGAGCGAGCGGATATCGCCGCCCGCGCAAAAGGCCTTTTCGCCGCTGCCGCGCAACACCACGGCGTGCACGTCGGTGTCGTCGGCCCAGGCCTGCAAGTGGCGGTTGAGGCTGCGGACCATGTCCAGGGTGAGGGCATTCAGGCCCGCGGGGCGATTGAGGGTGAGGTGGCCGATATGGTTACGCACCTCGGCCAGGACTTCATGTGTGCGGATTTCGGCATCGCGTGGCTCGGATAAAACCTGAGCAGTCATCTCTAACTCCCTGCTTTTATTGTTCTTTATCAAGGTGTTCGCGAACGAACCATCTCGCGATGCTACCAGTGCAAATTTGCCCAGTACAACCCGGATACGTGCAGGTCAGGTTTGCATTTTTGCAGCGCCCTCAGCGCTGGAACACGGCCCCGATGGCGCGTCGGCGAGCATGCCGCTCACTGGCCTGGATCAAATCTTCAAGCTCCTGTGGGGTGACGTCAAAGAATTGCTCGCGCTCGGCCAGCGCCCGTTGCAGGTCCTGGGCGGTAATGCCGGGGTTCTCCACCGAAGTGGGCATAAACGCTGGCGCCGGGGTTTCGAGGGCGCCTTTGGGGTAACGCGTGCGCGTCGCGTTGTTGTAGGCCAGGGCAAACGTCAGCAAAGCGCCCGCGCCGAGCATGACCGCGCCCAGTTCGTGCCAACCCAAGGCGACCGAGGCGGGGTCTGCCAGCACCAGGCTCATCGCCAGGCCGCCTGCCGGTGGGTGCAGGCAACGCAGCCAGCAGATCAGGATGACCGTCATGCCAGCGGCCAGGCAGGCGCTTTCCAGGGAGCGACCGAGCACCCGCGCCACCAGCAATGCCACCACGCCCGCACATAAATAGCTGCCGATAATCGACCAGGGCTGCGCCAGCGCGCCGGATGAGACGGCAAACAGCAGCACGGCCGAGGCACCCAGCGGGCCGATCAGGTGCAAGGCGACCTCCCTGCCAAAAAGCTGGGCACACACCCACACGGCAAACAAAGTGCCCAGCGCCATGCCCAAGGCGGCGCGGCTCCATTCGGTAGGGCGGGTGTTGATGGCAGAGGGCAACCAGCGTGCGAGCATCGGACAGGTCCATGGCAAAAGGCGGGCAAAAAAAAGGACTTGTCGGGTTGCCCGGAAAAGTCCTTTAAAACTCAGTTCCTGCATTGGGGGAGGAACAGGCGTAGTGTGCCGATCGGTTTAGGCTGACGCCAATGCATATTAATGAAGGTTAAGTGCAAGTATTTTGCAGTTAAATGCATTCAGCGCGCGGAAAACGGGGTGAGCGGGCCGCTGACTTTGCCCAGCACCCGCTCGCTCGCCTCGTCGTTGAACAGCAGGTTGTGTACGTTTTCCCGAAGGCCAGGGTCATTTGCCAGCGGGCCGTTGAGCGCCACCACCGCATCGCGCAACTCCATCAGCCGGTCCAGTTTGGGCACCGGAATATAACCTGCGTTAACCCGGGTTGCGGGCGAAGACGCCGGGGCCGCGGACAGTAGCGAACCGGCCTGGTTAGGGAAATCCTGAAGAAGACTTCCAAATATGGTGAAATACGCCGATCCCGTT
>NZ_JBSVWN010000118.1:0-4109 GCF_054071325.1 Pseudomonas sp. SDO5215_S409
TGTTGAAACACCAAGTACTCATACACTAGGGCAATACAGCGATTTTTCGCTGAAACTTTCAAGGAGATCCCTCATGACGCTACGTGTAGCAATCATCGGAGCCGGCCCGTGCGGCTTAGCACAGCTTCGTGCGTTTCAGTCGGCCAGCGATAAAGGCGCCAATATTCCTGAGCTAGTGTGCTTTGAAAAACAGGCCGATTGGGGCGGCATGTGGAACTACACTTGGCGAACCGGGCTGGACGAGAACGGCGAGCCGGTGCACGGCAGCATGTATCGCTACCTGTGGTCGAACGGCCCAAAAGAGTGCCTGGAGTTCGCTGACTACACCTTCGAAGAACACTTTGGCCGCGCCATCGCCTCCTATCCGCCACGTGAGGTACTGTGGGACTACATCAAGGGTCGGGTTGAAAAATCCGGCGTGCGTGATTACATCCGCTTCAACAATGTGGTGCGCCAAGTGACGTTCGATACGCAGACACAACGCTTTACGCTGTGCGCCCATGACTACAACAGCGACACGTCGATGTGCGAAGAGTTCGACTATGTGGTCAACGCCTGCGGCCATTTTTCAACGCCCAATGTGCCACATTATGAGGGCTTCGAGCAGTTTGCAGGGCGTATCTTGCATGCCCATGATTTCCGTGATGCATTGGAGTTCGAGGGCAAAGATCTGTTGATCGTCGGCAGCAGCTATTCAGCCGAAGATATCGGGTCACAGTGTTACAAATACGGTGCACGCAGCATCACCAGTTGCTACCGCACCACTCCTATGGGGTATGAATGGCCGGAAAACTGGGAGGAAAAACCGCAGTTGCAGCGTCTGGAAAACCACCGTGCCTGCTTCGTCGACGGTACCAGCAAGCGCATCGACGTGGTGATCTTGTGTACCGGCTACAAACATCATTTCCCGTTTCTGCCGGACGAATTGAGACTTAAGACTGACAATCGCCTGTGGGCGAAGAATCTGTACAAGGGAGTGTTTTGGGAACCCAACCCCAAGCTGATATACCTCGGCATGCAGGATCAGTGGTATTCCTTCAACATGTTCGACGCCCAGGCTTGGTACACTCGGGATGTGATCCTCGGACGTATCGCACTACCCAGCCATGTAGAGATGGTCGCCGACAGCCTGGATTGGCAAACACGTGAACAAACGCTTGAAACCAACCAGCAAATGTTCGAGTTCCAGGGCTCCTACATCCAGCATCTGGTGGACGCCACCGACTACCCGAGCTTCAACATCGCGGCTATCAATGAAACCTTCATGCACTGGAAGCACGACAAGGCAAAAGACATCATGGGCTATCGCGACAAGTCCTATCGCTCACTTATGACCGGCACCCAGTCTCCACCACACCATACCCCCTGGCTGGAAGCGCTGGACGACTCAATGGCGACGTACCTTGGCACACCACATACGTCAATCAAGTCGGTCAGCTGACTAGGAGGTTGGCCTATGAACGCCCCCAGTGTATCCCGTCCTCAAGAACCCGGTCTCTTTGCCCTCACTCCTGACCTGGAACGCTACCGTGTTGCTGCAGGCGGTGTGAGCTTGGTCGACTTGCAGCCTGGTGATAGCCTGCAAGTAATTGATATAGAAGGCCGGCAAACGTGCGAATTGCTAGCCCTCGACGCATGTGGTCACAGCGCGCTGGCCAGTTGGGGGTTGATCAGTTCAACCTCGTGCAGCCGCCTCGCCAGCATGGCGTTGCAGGTGAGCCGTATCAAACAGGCGCTGGCGCGGCGCGGTATCGGTCCGCAGCAATTGTCCCATGCCACGTCACTCTGGGGCGAGGATTCCCCGTCCGGCTACAGCAGGTGCTTCGTCGCCCACGACCCTCTTCTCGTGATCGTTGCCGCACCCGCAGGACAGACTGCAGTCGACCTTCAGTATCGGCCCAGCGAGCTTCGCTTGCTGGTGACCCGAGCAAATCCGTCGCCAATTCTGAGCCCTCGCCTGCCAGAGCCACTTGGGCATCTGTTGGAAGAATTCACCATTCGCGCGGGCACGGCTCAAGATTACAACCTCGCCAAGGGGCAGTACGTGCAGGTGTTGGATGTATCGGGCCGTCAATGTTCAGACTTCGTGGCGCTGAACCGGCGTGCACTGGATCGCGGTATGGAGCTGGACCTGGACCAGACTGTCACTCGGACGCTGAACGGCAGCGCCTACCCGACTCCCGGTCTGTTCTCGAAATTTTTCGACCGGCAGATGCAGCCGATGCTTGAAGTGGTTCAAGACACCGTGGGCCGCCACGACTCCTTCGCACTCGCTTGTGCGGCTCGCTATTACGAAAACCAAGGCTATTTTGGACACGACAACTGCAGCGACAATCTCAACCGACTACTCGCACCCTACGGCGTGCAGGCACGAGTCGGTTGGCCGGCTATCAATTTCTTTTATAACACCGGCGTTGATGCGCACCAGCAGATGATTCTGGACGAACCCTGGTCGCGACCTGGTGACTATGTGCTACTGCGGGCCATGACCGACTTGGTGTGTGGCACTACCTCATGCCCGGATGACATCGACCCGTCCAATGGCTGGAACCCGACCGACATCCATGTGCGCATCTACAGTGAAAAGGAGCGTTTTTCCATCGCCATGAGTACACAAACTACGGCCGATGCCGACCCAATTCTTACTCGTGAGTCCGCGTTCCACTCACGTACCAGCGCTCACACCAGCAACTTTGTCAACTATCGTAACTGGTGGCTGCCAGCGCGTTATGATGGTTACGGCGCCATCGAGGAATACCTCGGCTGCCGCGAACGGGTTGCGGTGATGGACCTGACCGCCTTGCGCAAATTCGAGATCATTGGCCCCGATGCTGAAGCATTGTTGCAGTACTGCCTGACCCGTGACGTGCGCCGCCTGGCCATTGGTCAAGTGGTGTATTCGGCGATGTGCCACGAACACGGTGGCATGCTCGATGACGGTACGTTGTTTCGCCTGGGGCTGGACAATTTCCGCTGGATCTGCGGCGACGATTACGCCGGCGTATGGCTGCGCGAGCAGGCCCATAAACTGGGTATGAAGGTGTGGGTCAAGTCTGCCAGCCAGCACATTCACAACCTCGCGGTGCAAGGCCCGCAGAGTCGCGAGCTGCTCAAACAAATGGTTTGGTCCGCGCCGAGCCAGCCAGATCTGCAGAACCTCGGCTGGTTCCGCTTCTTGATCGGGCGCTTAGACGGTTATGACGGATGCCCGTTGATGATCTCGCGCACCGGCTATACTGGCGAGTTGGGCTATGAAGTCTGGTGCCAGCCTGAAGACGCCGAGCGTGTGTGGGACCGTATCTGGCAGTTGGGCCAGCCGCTGGGCATCGTTCCGTTGGGCCTGGAAGCCCTAGATATGCTGCGCATCGAAGCCGGGCTGATTTTTGCCGGTTACGAGTTCAGCGACCAGATCGATCCGTTTGAGGCTGGCATCGGGTTTGCCGTACCGCTCAAAAGCAAGGCTGATGACTTTATCGGTCGAGACGCCCTGATGCGCCGCAGCGCCCATCCAGCACAAAAGCTGGTGGGCCTGCAATTAAGTGGCAACGAAGGCGCGCGCCACGGTGATGCTGTGTACCTCGGGCGCGCCCAAGTGGGTGTCATTACCAGTGCCTGCCGCTCGCCGTTGCTGACCCGCAACATCGCCTTGTGCCGCCTTGACGTGTCCTGTGCCGAAGCTGGGAGCACCTTGGAAATTGGCAAAGTCGATGGGTTTCAGAAGCGCATCAGCGCTACGGTCAGCGCCGCGATCTTTTACGATCCAGACAAGAGCCGCGTTCGTAGTTGATCGGCTTGAGACATTTTTCGGTATAAGCTTTTATCTAACGTGGATTTGTGCGTAACACTAGGGTTGGGGTTTGGAGAGCTGCGAAAACTCTGATGAACTGGACGAACGCCAATGAGAAAACGGCCACGAATTGGCAGGCTGGGCTTAGTGGCCCTCGGGGGGCGAATATCTGATAGCGCTGATTCAGCACTCCGACGCAGCGCTGAACGCTTTTTTGGTAATGGCGCACCGACAACCCCCTGTGATTTCTTCAGTATTGCCGTCTTTGAGGGAGAGCCTTCTTCTGGCTGTGGAGACGATTGATTTGTGCTTAGAACGGGCG
>NZ_JBSVWN010000119.1:0-3997 GCF_054071325.1 Pseudomonas sp. SDO5215_S409
ACGGGATCGGCGTATTTCACCATATTTGGAAGTCTTCTTCAGGATTTCCCTAGGCTCAAGAATACAACACGGGCATTCGCGATCCGTTGCTTCGCAGCCTCTACCTTAATGATTCGAAAGTCACGTGCTAGGGTCGCCGGGATTTTCGAGTCGCTTCCCACCCAGTCCTCCAACTCCAGTCCCATTGATGTCAGGATGAGTTGTGCTGTAGACCAGAATTGACCTTCCCAGTCTTTGTCCACCAAGCCGGAATATGCAGCCTGACCTGAATGGAGCTCGATATTTCTGCGTGAGGAGATATTCTCGCATGCTTTCGCATGCGGTGTCCCGAACTTCTCCACCGTGTGCTTCAAACGAGCGAACACCACGTGAGCACTGATGGTTTTGACCTTGCTATCTGTCTCAATACCACATGCCTCAAGAAGGCTGTTGGTATTGTCGGTTTCCACCACCAAGCACGGGTGTATGCCAGCTAACTGAGCCTTGCCAAGAAGTTCCAGTGCCAACGCAGCCCAGATCTGATAGACCTCGGAATCCTTCGATGCTTTAGCCTGCAGTGCCCGTGAGGCATAGAGTTGAGACTTCCCCAGCAGTGCCTCGGCTGAGATTGCTGGAGGTACTTCTTTGTGCGGCTTTTTCGTATCGCTCCCAGAGTTATGCATTGTTTATGTTCTCCATGACGGTCACCCTTAGGAGCTTGCGCTCAGCGCTTTCAATAGTAGCTGCCCGACGATGTAGGAAACGCCAGTTATCAAGCAGCAAAAACGTCCCGGCACACCACTCAATCGTGTGCTCGCCTTCGGGCTCCTTGTGCTCTATAGCGCGCATGATCTCCCGAGCGCCGACATCCATAGGTGTCATACAGCCGGGGTCATACCTGTAGTAGCGATCATCGGTGCCCCGGGCCGCAGCATAGAAACTGTTGCCACCACTGGTAACCCTGAACACTGATGAGCGAGCTACTGTTGAGTTCAACGGGGCGAAGTAGCGACCTTCGCAGATGAGCGTTTCAGCGGTCTGCTGATCCGCCTCCAAGCAGCCCATGATTAGATACCGAGGCGGCGTGCTCCAGTGAGCTCCGTCAGTGTGCCAAGGGAATTGGCACAAGCCGTAGCGGGTGCTGAGAGAGCGTGGGTTTGCCGCATATCTGTTGGTCGGAACCAGATGGTCAATTAATGGGCCCCTTCGTCGCGTAGCGCGGGGCTGTCCGAGGCTGTAGGCAATGGCCAGCGCAGCTTGCTCCATCCCCTCTATTCCAGCGAGTGGCAGCTGAAAGCTGGCCCAGCCGCTCGAGCTCAAATTCGATCTGGCATCTTCGATCAGCTCAAACACTTCATTTCCTTGATTGGAATCAGCTCAGCTGGCAACGTGACCAGAATTAACGTTAGTAGAATCTAACAAATGCTTCTAGGGGCGCACGTGCGCTGATAAGCGTATTTTCCATCTAAGTGGTGTGTGCGTAACGTCCCGTAGGATGCGTGTGGCATTCGCTGGCGCGGTAGCTTAGGGTGGTGACCTTTTTGGATATCAATGCCCTGCTCGGCGCCTGTATCGACGTGCCATCGGTGTACCGATCCAAAGGCATTTAGGGCCAATCACAGGGAGATGCGTCATGAGGGAGACATTTTCTAAGCGACACGGTTTCTCCAATACTGAAGAAGCAAACATCACAGTTAGGGAAGATGCGCCTTCGGACATGCGCAGCTTCTTCATACAGCTGTGCTACGACTGTGGGCTGACGCCAACAAGCTTGCGCGCCATGGTATGCAAGGCCTTAAAACGACAACCCAATCGGGACAACTGGTCTGACTATCCGAATGTCGCCAATGAGGTCGAAGATCTCCTAGACGAGTGCAAGTGGTTCAAAGTGTACGACATCATTGAACGCCTTCATGACTACTTCACCGAACAACGCTTCGACCGAGATGTGTACGATCACTTCGTGACGGAGCTCAACGACTACTTCATTGAGTTCGGTATTGGGTGGAAGCTAGTGGATGGTCGGTTCGAGACCCGTGGCCCAGAATCTTTTGAAGTGGTCGTCAAGAGTGCGAAGGAGACAGAGCAGCTCGCCGGCCACACGACCGCGAGCAACGAGTTGCATCAAGCAATCGCGGATTTGTCCCGTCGCCCGCATCCAGACCCCACCGGTGCCATCCAGCATGCCATGGCTTCGCTTGAATGCGTTGCCCGCCAGGTCACTGGTGACGTGAAAGCGAATCTCGGTGAAATCCTCAAGCGGCACAATACCCTCATCCCAGCTCCTTTGGATCAAGCGGTTGCCAGAGCCTGGGGTTATGCATCTGAGAATGGACGCCACCTGCGCGAAGGGCGCGAGCCTTCATACACCGAAGCTGAGCTGATCGTTGGCCTGTGTGCCTCGCTGAGCAACTATCTAATCAAAAAAACACAGAGCCAAACACTTGATGGAAGCTCGGAACCACTCTTTTGAATGAAGAAACTAAGGACAGTACATGGCCGTTCCATCTAACGTTAGACGCCAACTCAACACAACACTGCATCATGAGCTTGGACATTGGCTGGTAGCTCGACATTTCAATTTCAACGTTGGACAGGTTTCTGTTCGGTGCGATGGGCGTCAGCTTTTTGGGACGTCTCACATCGAACCCTACTCTCCAGTGCAGCTTAAAAGTGCCGAGAGCGTCTACGCACATGTGTTTAACCGCATGGTCGTTCTTTGCGCCGGAGTGGTAGCAGACATCGCTACGCGTGGCCCCAATGCTAGTCAGACAGTCATAGATAACGCATATACGAAAGGCGTAATGGATGCCACTGGTTTGAACGATCGTGGCAAAGTAGATGAGCTAATGTACATCTTGCTCAGCATCAAACATGAGCCTTCGTCAGATGCTGTTGTTATCAACGACCGGGCGCAGTTAGTCTTTGGTGAAGCCTATGGGCGAGCTTCGGAATTGATCAGTGAGTTCTTCCCGAAGATTGAAGAGATGGCGAAGCGGCTCATGAAAGGGCAAGAAAACTCGCTGATCCTCGAGTTTAAGTATGAAGAGCTTGTTCGAGCCGAAGAGAGAGCTATCGACGCCTTGCTTAAACGGAATGAACCGCTACCTGAGGTGTCGACGCAACCTTCGCCGGCATAATGGCCTGAAATGGCAACAGGGGGTTATGCTGAACTACGGGCGATCCTTTGTCTGCGCGAAGGCTGCAGCGAGGAGCCAAACCAAGTCTTGGAGCAGTTACGCGACGCTAGCTTAGCCGAGCCAGGCTGCCTCCAGTACCGAATTGCACAATCAAGCGTCCGATTCCCTACAGTTGTTGCAAATGCGATGGATCGACCCTGACGCGCTTCGACGATATGAATCAGCTCGTGCTTCTAGTCCGAGGTCGAGAGGGATTCATCCCTTTTGCGCAGCTGTCGAAATTCACCAGTAGCTTGGAATGAATATTCGCTATGACTATCGCGATCAGCAGTTCACCTTCATTTTGAGCGGTTCCAGGTGCAGCCTTACTCACACTCCCCAACGACCGTGAGACCCTGGACTAATGCGAGCACTGCAACTCGCCTGACAGTCGAGTCGGGACACTTGATGGCTGCGCGACGGAGCTGATCCTGTCGACCTATGATGCAAGACAGCTTGAGCGCGATGCTGACTTTGCTGCGTGCCCTTCCATGCTTGAAGGTCTGCCGCATTTCAATGCCAGGAAGTGGCATGCAGGCTTATATGACAATCGACCGAAAAGCCTTAAGCAGACGGTAAAGTCGATGGGACTGATTTGGCAAGGCACCCGTCACCGAAGGATCGACGATGCTAAAAATGTCGCTTCCATCGTACGGGAGATTCTTGGCTGATGGCGTGAGCCGGGCCTTGGCGCCCGAAGAGGCGATGCCTACATTATTAACAGCACCGCACTAGCGCAGTTGGATGGTGGGCAGCGCCATTTACTTTCGTTAAGTTATTCCGCTGAGGGTGTCAGAAATTTTGTGTTCGGGCATAACATGAGTAAGAGGTGCATATAT
>NZ_JBSVWN010000120.1:0-3762 GCF_054071325.1 Pseudomonas sp. SDO5215_S409
GGCAAACTCAGCGGCCAAGGCCATGATGAGTTACACCACTTCCTGGGACACGATCGCTCCTTGATACCAAAAGAGGATCCTCTGAGGCCTGCTTTCGGCCAATTGCTACCTTTCGCGAAGGGCCGCTATGAGTCGAAAACGGACATTTACGAATGGCTGCTTATGGCCGAAAGCCGCCATTCGTGAGCGGCAGCTATCTGCCTATAGCTCTCCTTCGCAGAGTTCGGTTTCGGGTCGGAAAATGCCTGTTGAGAAAGCGTCCTCAGTGCTCGCCAAATCAAGTTTTGGTATTTCGCACTTGCTCCAGCTACTGATGAAGAGCAACTGATTCGTAGTGTGCAGAAGCGGGAGCAACATCCCAGACGATCAGATTGCTACGGAAATGCGCGAACGTTGTCATCCAGATTCAGAGCTCGCCGGCCGGCCACCAGGTAGCGATTGGTGCACTATCCTTACAACCTCACGGACAGAGAGGTAAGGTATGCCTATATACGAGGAAGTACTGGCTTGGTCGGAAAGGCTGCCGCCGTGGCGCAGCGACGCCTTGCGTCGTTTGTGTGTCCAGGGTGACTGGATTGATCAGGATCTTGTCGAGATTCTTGATCTCGCTAAGCAACACCATGGGGTGCGAAGCGCATTTCTGCCGGTTCTTCAGCCTGTCCTATTCGCCGCAGAACACTTCCCCGCCGAGGCGAATCGGGAGCACACGGTCGTATTGCAGTCCCTGCATTCACTTACGAACGTGGGGAAGATCCCTAACAGTGAGGCTTTGAACTTCCAGCTGCATGGCCTCACTATCGTGTACGGCGGAAACGGAACGGGGAAGTCCGGTTACGCACGGGTACTGAAACAGGCGTGCCGCGCCCGTAGCCCGGGTGCTGTCTACGCCAATGCTTACGCTGCGGATTACCTGCAACTCATACCAAGCGCTGCTATTGACTTCGCGCTGGACGGCGCCGCCGGACAGACGACCTGGAGCAGTCATCGCGATAACGTACCGCAGCCAGAACTCCGGGGCATTTCCGTTTTTGATGGCGACTGCGCTCGGCATTACCTGCAGTCATGAGAAGCTGCCAACTTTCAGCCATCTGCTCTGACTTATCTCCAGCAGTTGGCTAATGGGCTCAATCAGGCTCTCCGCCCCGCGCTACAGGCTGAAATCGCGGGCCTTGCGACAGACACGACACCGTTCAGTGTCATTCCGTCTGACACCGATGCCGGACGAGCGGTGCATCCGATTGGCCCAACCTCTGATCTGACGCAAGCGCGTGAATTGGCTACGCTCGCCGATCATGAGCAGGCTGAGCGTGTACGACTTCCGCAGGAGATCAGCGAAGCGGACCCGTCTGCCCGGGCCTAGCTACTTGAGCATGCTGCAACGCGGGTCGATGAATTAGCCAGCCTCATCGCTGTGGTGGCCGGCGTAGTGTCTGATGAGGCTATCGATGCCAAGCACCAGGCACATCGTGCCGTCGTTGAGGCTGAGACAGCTGAACGTGCAGCGTCCGCCATGCTGCAGGCCGGAGATACTACACAGCTACTTCCTGGAACGGGGCAAGGTCCTTGGGCGTTGCTATTCAACGCTGCTCGTGAGTACTCGTCCACCACTGCATATCCAGGGCAGGCCTTCCCGGTCACCTATGACGATGCAGTCTGTGTACTTTGCCAGCAAGAGCTCAGTCCTGAAGCGCAGGACCGGTTGCAGCGATTCGATCACTACATTCGAGACCGGGCGGCGGAGACTGCTCAGGCTGCACGCAACGCTTGGCAGCAGATCGTTCGAGAAGTCGGCCCAGCAAGTGTCGACTTCACAGTTGCCCCTAACATGCTGGAGAGCCTGAGGGCGCGTGTGCCAGCTCTTCCGGACGATATCCAGACCTTTCAGGATGACTTGGTCGCCCGACTTCAGTGGCTCAAAAGAGCTGTGGCTACTGGGGTATGGTAGGACTGTCCTGGGTATCGTGGAGCGAATCCGTTGGCGTCGATCACTCACGTTGCGAATGTACTTCACATAGAGGCGGGCCGCCTGCTCGCAAACTTGGACACAGAGGCATTATCGGCCAAAAAGCTACGGTTGAAAGAGTTAGAAGCGCGGCAGCTACTTTCCGAGCATATCGAAGGCATAGCACGGGTGATTGATAACCTGGCCCACAGGGCTCGGCTCCAGAATTGCCTAAATGACATCGCAGCAACACGGACGATTAGCGTGCTAGCTGGCCAACTGACTCGGACTTACATCAGTGAGGCTCTGGCTGGACGCATGAACGAGGAGCTCATTAGGCTGGAGCTTAGGCACATTGAAGCTGGAGTCAGCTCAGCCGGTGAGGCCGGGGCAGTTCGCCTGGGAATTCAGCTGCTGGAGTGCCAGCTTGCCCCGCACCAAGTGTTGAGCGAGGCAGAGCAGCGTATGTGTGCGCTTGCCTACTTCTTCGCTGAGCTTCACCAATCGGGATCGACTTCCGGAATCGTTTTCGACGACCCGGTCTCAAGCCTCGACCACAGCCATAGAACCGCCGTCGCGCAACGGATTGTGGAGGAGTCCGCCAACCGGCAAGTCATTGTATTCACCCACGACGCTGTATTCTTCGGTGAACTATTAACTCTCTGCCAAGATGCGGGTCTTGCACCTGAAGTGAGGTCGATCAGCTACCGGGCGGAAGGCCCTGGTTACGTCGATGCCGGTTTGCCGTATGACATGCGCCGGCACCGCGAGCGCATCGCGCAACACCGTCGTGACCAGCAACAAATTGCAGCAACCTTCAACACCCCTCCCGGAGACACTGAGCGGTATGCGATCCGCAATGCATACAGTGAACTTCGCGTGACGATCGAAATCGGTATCGAGGACACGATACTCAATGAAACCGTTGTCCGGTTTCGCGATGGAATCTCAGTAGGCCGGCTTAATGGCGTGATGGCTGTGCAGGAGCATGAATTCCGTGAAGTGCAACGCCTGCACGACCGATGCTGTCGCAATGTCAGCGCGCATTCACATGCAGCCGGCCAACAGCGTCCCGTAGCGCATCCTGATGAGTTGCTTGGCGATATTGAGGCCGTGAACACGTTGTTTACGCGTATCCGAAGCCGAAGAGGCTGAGTTGGCCATTACCGGCCGCTCGAAGGGCGCTGGCGCACAATCAAAGCGGAATACTTCAGGTAATAACCCATTGAAATTACTTGCTTTAGTCATGGACTTGAAAACCGTCGACTGTAACAGGTCCATGAGTTCGAATCCCATCGCCTCCGCCATCTTATGTACGACAAAGCCCTGATTATTCAGGGCTTTGTCGTATCTGGGGTCTGAGATTACTCTCCAAGCTTTGTGGATCGTTTCCACATCTTTTCGATCATTTCCGCAACCCTGCCCCCTCGACGCTTGAGCGTCCCCCTCAAATTTAGAGTGTGGCTGTCTTCATAGGCATCTATCGGCCAAAAAAGGTCGAACGGTTTTACTATCGAATACGAAATTAAACTTTTTTCTGAGCAGCGTAGAACGCCTGAGCGTTCATGAAGACACAGGCACCACCTCAATTTTCTCTGACTAATGAGCAATCCTCATGAAGCCTTGCCGATTTACCCGTCTAGTCCTCATTCGTTAGCCCGCTTACTGTTCCCCGACGCTATATTCGGGAGAACGAAATGCACAAGCGCACACTCGGCAACAGCTCACTTGAAGTATCGGCACTCGGCTTCGGCTGCATGGGCCTGTGTAGTGGTCAACTGATCCCGGACACGGTTTTAAGGTTTTCTTCGGTTTTTGCC
>NZ_JBSVWN010000121.1:0-3533 GCF_054071325.1 Pseudomonas sp. SDO5215_S409
CTGAGTTCGGGATGGGATCAGGTGGTTCCAATGCTCTATGGTCGTCAAGAAATTCGGGTACTGAGTCGTGACCAGATGGCCTCGCTTCAGCAAATTGGGTATGTAATAGAATCTGGTGTTTTGTGAGCTACAAACTTTCGGTTCGTATCGTCTTCACACACCGCAATCTGGTCTCTTTCGCTTCTTAGCTCAGAGCATGCAAATTGCTTGGGTGTTATATGGTCAAGCCTCACGGGCAATTAGTATTGGTTAGCTCAACGCCTCACAGCGCTTACACACCCAACCTATCAACGTCGTAGTCTTCGACGGCCCTTCAGGGAACTCAAGGTTCCAGTGAGATCTCATCTTGAGGCTAATTTCCCGCTTAGATGCTTTCAGCGGTTATCTATTCCGAACATAGCTACCCGGCAATGCCACTGGCGTGACAACCGGAACACCAGAGGTTCGTCCACTCCGGTCCTCTCGTACTAGGAGCAGCCCCTCTCAAATCTCAAACGTCCACGGCAGATAGGGACCGAACTGTCTCACGACGTTCTAAACCCAGCTCGCGTACCACTTTAAATGGCGAACAGCCATACCCTTGGGACCGGCTTCAGCCCCAGGATGTGATGAGCCGACATCGAGGTGCCAAACACCGCCGTCGATATGAACTCTTGGGCGGTATCAGCCTGTTATCCCCGGAGTACCTTTTATCCGTTGAGCGATGGCCCTTCCATACAGAACCACCGGATCACTAAGACCTACTTTCGTACCTGCTCGACGTGTCTGTCTCGCAGTCAAGCGCGCTTTTGCCTTTATACTCTACGACCGATTTCCGACCGGTCTGAGCGCACCTTCGTACTCCTCCGTTACTCTTTAGGAGGAGACCGCCCCAGTCAAACTACCCACCATACACTGTCCTCGATCCGGATAACGGACCTGAGTTAGAACCTCAAAGTTGCCAGGGTGGTATTTCAAGGATGGCTCCACGCAGACTGGCGTCCACGCTTCAAAGCCTCCCACCTATCCTACACAAGCAAATTCAAAGTCCAGTGCAAAGCTATAGTAAAGGTTCACGGGGTCTTTCCGTCTAGCCGCGGATACACTGCATCTTCACAGCGATTTCAATTTCACTGAGTCTCGGGTGGAGACAGCGCCGCCATCGTTACGCCATTCGTGCAGGTCGGAACTTACCCGACAAGGAATTTCGCTACCTTAGGACCGTTATAGTTACGGCCGCCGTTTACCGGGGCTTCGATCAAGAGCTTCGCGTTAGCTAACCCCATCAATTAACCTTCCGGCACCGGGCAGGCGTCACACCCTATACGTCCACTTTCGTGTTTGCAGAGTGCTGTGTTTTTAATAAACAGTCGCAGCGGCCTGGTATCTTCGACCGGCATGAGCTTACGGAGCAAGTCCTTCACCCTCACCGGCGCACCTTCTCCCGAAGTTACGGTGCCATTTTGCCTAGTTCCTTCACCCGAGTTCTCTCAAGCGCCTTGGTATTCTCTACCCAACCACCTGTGTCGGTTTGGGGTACGGTTCCTGGTTACCTGAAGCTTAGAAGCTTTTCTTGGAAGCATGGCATCAACCACTTCGTCGCCTAAAGGCAACTCGTCATCAGCTCTCGGCCTTAAGATCCCGGATTTACCTAAGATCTCAGCCTACCACCTTAAACTTGGACAACCAACGCCAAGCTGGCCTAGCCTTCTCCGTCCCTCCATCGCAATAACCAGAAGTACAGGAATATTAACCTGTTTTCCATCGACTACGCTTTTCAGCCTCGCCTTAGGGACCGACTAACCCTGCGTCGATTAACGTTGCGCAGGAAACCTTGGTCTTTCGGCGTGGGTGTTTTTCACACCCATTGTCGTTACTCATGTCAGCATTCGCACTTCTGATACCTCCAGCAAGCTTCTCAACTCACCTTCACAGGCTTACAGAACGCTCCTCTACCGCATCACTTACGTGATACCCGTAGCTTCGGTGTATGGTTTGAGCCCCGTTACATCTTCCGCGCAGGCCGACTCGACTAGTGAGCTATTACGCTTTCTTTAAAGGGTGGCTGCTTCTAAGCCAACCTCCTAGCTGTCTAAGCCTTCCCACATCGTTTCCCACTTAACCATAACTTTGGGACCTTAGCTGACGGTCTGGGTTGTTTCCCTTTTCACGACGGACGTTAGCACCCGCCGTGTGTCTCCCATGCTCGGCACTTGTAGGTATTCGGAGTTTGCATCGGTTTGGTAAGTCGGGATGACCCCCTAGCCGAAACAGTGCTCTACCCCCTACAGTGATACATGAGGCGCTACCTAAATAGCTTTCGAGGAGAACCAGCTATCTCCGAGCTTGATTAGCCTTTCACTCCGATCCACAGGTCATCCGCTAACTTTTCAACGGTAGTCGGTTCGGTCCTCCAGTTAGTGTTACCCAACCTTCAACCTGCCCATGGATAGATCGCCCGGTTTCGGGTCTATACCCAGCGACTAAACGCCCTATTAAGACTCGCTTTCGCTACGCCTCCCCTATTCGGTTAAGCTCGCCACTGAATATAAGTCGCTGACCCATTATACAAAAGGTACGCAGTCACAGAACAACGTCTGCTCCCACTGCTTGTACGCATACGGTTTCAGGATCTATTTCACTCCCCTCTCCGGGGTTCTTTTCGCCTTTCCCTCACGGTACTAGTTCACTATCGGTCAGTCAGTAGTATTTAG
The DNA here is from genome assembly GCF_054071325.1 of Pseudomonas sp. SDO5215_S409. Taxonomy (NCBI): domain Bacteria; kingdom Pseudomonadati; phylum Pseudomonadota; class Gammaproteobacteria; order Pseudomonadales; family Pseudomonadaceae; genus Pseudomonas; species Pseudomonas sp. SDO5215_S409. Next base: position 2,694 of record NZ_JBSVWN010000121.1, read on the forward strand.
CCTTGGAGGATGGTCCCCCCATATTCAGACAAAGTTTCTCGTGCTCCGTCCTACTCGATTTCATGACTAAGAGATTTTCGCGTACAGGGCTATCACCCACTATGGCCGCACTTTCCAGAGCGTTCCGCTAATCTCAAAGCCACTTAAGGGCTAGTCCCCGTTCGCTCGCCACTACTAAGGGAATCTCGGTTGATTTCTTTTCCTCAGGGTACTTAGATGTTTCAGTTCCCCTGGTTCGCTCCATACACCTATGTATTCAGTGTAAGGTAACCATCTTATGATGGCTGGGTTCCCCCATTCAGACATCTCCGGATCAAAGTCTGTTTGCCGACTCCCCGAAGCTTTTCGCAGGCTACCACGTCTTTCATCGCCTCTGACTGCCAAGGCATCCACCGTATGCGCTTCTTCACTTGACCATATAACCCCAAGCAATCTGGTTATACTGTGAAGACGACATTCGCCGAAAATCTGTAATGACTCACAAATTTTACCTTAGCCTGATCCGTTACCAGTGAAAGTAACGTTCAGTCTATCTTTCTATCACATACCCAAATTTTTAAAGAACGATCTAATCAAAGACTAGAAATCAACATTCATCATCACGTCGATGGAATGCTCATTTCTAAGCTTTCAACAAACAGAAGCAGTAGTGGTGGAGCCAAGCGGGATCGAACCGCTGACCTCCTGCGTGCAAGGCAGGCGCTCTCCCAGCTGAGCTATGGCCCCGTATTTCTACAGGCGTTTCCCACACAAAATTGGTGGGTCTGGGCAGATTCGAACTGCCGACCTCACCCTTATCAGGGGTGCGCTCTAACCAACTGAGCTACAGACCCAATTTCG
>NZ_JBSVWN010000122.1:0-3478 GCF_054071325.1 Pseudomonas sp. SDO5215_S409
GAGGCACTTGAAGCCGTAGTCAATAAGTAAATTATTTCGAAAACAGTACACTAGGTACGAACTCACAAGCTTCGGGGCGTATAAATTTGATTTCTGAGAAAATGGTTTGCCCACGTTGTACTAATATTGGCACTCAGTTTTCGCGAACGATATCCTAGTATCTAATTAAATATATTTATTGTGGAGAAATAATTATGGCGTTCGATTTGGCTGTGGAAGAAATTTATCCGATAGTATCTAGGCTTTATGAAAAGGCTATATCACAAATTCGTCTTCGGCCAGAGCAAGCCTTCGCTTATGTTCAAGATGAAGCGGGCTCTCTTTGCACGTCTGCTGATGTAGGTTTTTTTGTAGTATTGCAAACTGCAATATTTAGCGAGGGTATGAAGTATGGGTTAGAGTTATTTAGAGAAAGTCCTTATGCGGAGGATATGTTAGATGGTTTGGCTAGGGCTTATGAAAAATGCTGCGTCGATGATTTGGTAGAAGTGGGGCTCAAAGGCGAGCAACTGGCAGAAATGATCGATTGTATGGCACAGGTTCGGAAGAAATATCTTCTGCCTGGATAAGTTGGTGCCAAAGGAACTGGTTCGCTAGATAAGCTTCCACCTCTACGGCAAGCATATGTTGATGAAGTTAATAGTTTGTCAGAGATTAGTCTCAGTATGCGCGCAGCGGGTGCAACGCCAGAGAAAGTCGCTCGTCAACTCCATCAGATACGCCGTGAGTTAGGCGTTCAATATAAGGACCTAACACCACCTGGCAAACTTGCGGAAATTTATGATCGTAACTTGCGAGTATATGGGGCAAGCTGGGGCCATCTATTGATTGGCTGAGAGCTAAAGGCAAAAGCTGGGAGCAGATAACTGAGTCTGCAAGTCGTTCGGGTGGGAAGGATTTAGGTTTTTAAGTATGAATTCTGAAAATTGTATCAATAATGCTGGGTGATGAATACGATGCGGCGTTACGTAGCGCATTGCAGATTGTTTTAGTCAAGCTTGGAGCTGTAGGAATTGATAAGTCGTGGGCGGTTGGAGTCTCTCAAGAAATTGAGGTTACAGAGATCGAATTGATGGGCGAGAAAGTTAAAATTGAATCAGAAACATTCGTGGGTATTACTATATCTGGCCCCGGGTTTATTGTTGATGAGATAGCCGAAAAAGTGCGTCAGGAGCTTGCTCTCAAGCCTATTAAGTAGAATTTATGTTCGCAGATCGTATCATTACGTTTGGACGAAGGTTTGAAGGTCGATTGGATTTCGGCCTTCTCCAAGGAGCCTTGGATTATATTGCGTATAACGAAGAGTGCTTGGCTTTTGAGATTTTGTGCGATCATATTTGCGAATATGATATCTCTATCGCGGAAGAAGAATATGATGAGGCTGTTCAACTAATTCTGGATATTGGACTTGATTTGGCTGAGGGTCCATTTAAGCATTTATTGGGGTTGAAGAAGTAAAAAATAAAAATTAGTTGGTGCAAAAGGAACTGGAGGCGTTGCCGGAAAGGTAAATGATCCAGCTGCTAGTGGCTTGAGTTCAGCCTCAAACCTTCCAGGTGGAACAGGTCTTGGTGGTTTCAAGGTCGGCTTAAATGCTGGTGATATCACTGCTATAAATTCATAATTTGGCGGTTCGGTTTTATTTAGAGAAATTGATGTGGCTATTGCAAGTGCTGCCAATTATTATGGCCTTATAACAAGGCTGGCTCAATGGCCAGGGATATTGCTGGTGGGCATATTTTTGATAGTGGAAGTAAACGAACTACTGTTGAAGTGGTTGAGCAATTGATTATAAAAATGGCGTGGACGGTCCGCCAAAACAAATTATTTGGAATGTCGTAGATAAGGTTGCGACGGGAAAATATAACTAATGTTCAAGATTTTTCAAAAACATTAAGAGGGCTGGATTAGTGTCTTTCAATGAGCTTTCTGAAAAGTATGCAGCCCGTTTCGGTTTGCCAAGTATGGGCAGTGTTGGGTTAGAGGAATTTGTTCGCGCGTTAGAGTTGGTGGCGAGGAGAGGTAAGGGTTTTTTCATATTTAAGGTGGATGGTGAAAGAGGATGCAATGTCTATACGTTTATTTTAAATATGTCGGCAGGTAACGATGTTGTTATAAGAAAAGATACCGATAGTATACGGGAAGGCATGGCGTTTTTTTTCTCTGAGCTTGAGAGGCTCGGCATATATCCATAACCTGAGATGGTGTGGTTCAGGCTGCATTTCCGTACTGATTAGGGATTCTCCGATCAAGTCAGCACAAGCCATCTGACCTGTGCTGAAATAGCCCTCCGTCCAACCGCCTTCTACAAGCCCGCCATCCCATGAGCCAGATGAGCTTTTCCGATTTCGAGTACGCCGGTAAGCGCAAGCAAACCCGTCGCGAGCGTTTCCTGGCCGAGATGGAACAGGTGGTTCCGTGGAGCGGGTTGGTGGCGTTGATCGAGCCTCACTACCCAAAGGCTGGCGGTGGCCGCAAGCCGTATCCACTCGAAACCATGCTGCGCATTCACCTGCTGCAGAACTGGTTCTCGTTGAGCGATCCAGCCATGGAAGAGGCGCTGTACGAGATTACTTCGATGCGCCAGTTTGCTCGTCTGACGCTCAGCGCTCCGATCCCCGAAGACACGACGATCATGAATTTCCGGCACCTGCTGGAGAAGCATCAGTTGGCGGCGGGCATTCTGGAAACCATCAACAATTACCTGCGAGACAAGGGCCTGTCGTTGCGCCAGGGCACCATTGTCGACGCAACCATCATCCACGCACCCAGCTCGACCAAGAACAAGGACGGCAAGCGCGATCCTGAAATGCATCAGACGAAGAAAGGTAATCAGTATTTCTTCGGCATGAAGGCGCATATCGGTGCCGATGCTGAGTCGGGCTTGGTGCACCACGTCCACGGTACAGCGGCGAATGTGGCCGATGTAACGGAGGTCGCTCACCTGCTGCATGGCGATGAAAATGTTATCTGTGCCGACGCAGGTTATACCGGCGTGGAGAAGCGGCCGGAGCATGAAGCAAGGCCGGTAATCTGGCAGATTGCGGTTCGTCGTAGCACCTATAAACACTTGAGCAAACGAAGCGTGCTCTACAAAGCCAGACGCAAGATCGAGAAGGTCAAAGCGCAGGCACGAGCGAAGGTCGAACATCCGTTCCGTGTGATCAAGCGCCAATTCGGCTATGTGAAAACCCGCTTCCGTGGCTTGGCCAAGAACACGGCGCAACTGACCACGCTGTTTGCCTTGTCGAATCTGTGGATGGTGCGTCGGCAATTATTGCCTGGAACGGGAGAGGTGCGCCCGTGAGGGCAGAAAACCAAGGCTGTGCCTTGGTTATCCAATAATCAGCGGCTGAAAATCGGGCTTTTCTGCATCTCCAGGTCGTCCATTTCCGGATGATGGGCAACTTATTCGGAGTTTCCTTAGGGAAATCCTGAAGAAGACTTCCAAATATGGTGAAATACGCCGATCCCGTTG
>NZ_JBSVWN010000123.1:0-2955 GCF_054071325.1 Pseudomonas sp. SDO5215_S409
GTAACCGTCCGGCCAGCACCCTCTGCTGACAGCCCTCCAAATTGGCCAAGATAGTGGACACCATTTTTAGTGGACACTATCTTGGATAACGTTGCCCCCGTTCGTCGAACCGGCCGCCGCCCCAACTTCTCGCTGGCGTTCAAACGCCAAGTCGTCGAGGCGACCCTCCAGCCTGGCGCCTCCGTGTCGTTGATCGCTCGTGAGCATGACGTCAATGCCAACCTCGTGTTTCGCTGGCGGCATCAATATCAGGAAGGGCTATTCGGCACCGTTAGCCAGAGCGCAACGCTTTTGCCCGTCCAGGTGATTGAGGCGCCAATCGATCTGCCACACGTCGTCCAGCCACAGGCGGAGTGTCATTCCGAGATCGCAGTTGAGGTCGGAAAAGCCAAGCTGCGTATCACGGGCGCACCCGATCCGCAGACACTGCAATTCGTCTTGCAGCAGTTATTGCGATGATTGCCCCGCCCGCTGGAACCCGTATCTGGATCGCCGCAGGATTCACCGACATGCGTCGTGGCTTCGATGGTTTAGCGGCAATGGTGCAGACACAGCTGGGAGCTGACCCGTTCTCCGGTCAGATCTTTGCTTTTCGCGGACGGCGCGGTGACCGGATCAAGCTGTTGTGGTGGGATGGCGACGGCTTGTGTCTGTTTTGCAAACGATTGGAACAAGGGCGCTTCGTCTGGCCGCAAGCAACCAGCGGCAGCGTGTCGCTGACGGCTGCGCAGTTATCGATGCTGTTGGAAGGCATTGATTGGCGCAGGCCAATTCGTACAGCACCCGTCCTCGCGGTCTGACTTGCCGCGCTGAAAAAATCCCCAGTAACATGCGGTCATGACTCTCGTGACCGACTCCCTGCCGAACGATCTTCAAGCCTTGAAGACTCTGGTCTCTGCCCAGCGGGCAGAGATTGAGCGCTTGAAAATGATGATCGCCAAGCTGCGTCGTACGCAGTTCGGTCGCAGCTGCGAGCAACTGGACGCGATGATCGATCAGCTCCAGTTGAGCCTTGAAGAGTTGCAAGTCAGCCAAGCCGAAATGACACCGCCAGTCGAACCGGCACCTCGCGCAGTTTCGCGCCGCAAACCATTGCCCGAACACCTGCCTCGCGAAACTCACGTGCATCAGCCCGAGTCGCAATGCACGGGCTGCGGTGGGACGCTTCGCTATTTGGGTGAGGATGTTTCCGAAGTGCTGGAGTACGTTCCGGCACGTTTCAAAGTCATTCGCCATGTCCGTCCGAAGATGGTTTGCAGTTGCTGCGAGCACATCGCCCAGGTGCCGGCGCCGAGTCGTCCAATAGCCCGAGGCCTTGCAGGCCCGGGGTTGTTGGCCCATGTGCTGGTCTCCAAGTTTGTCGATCATCTGCCGCTGTATCGGCAGTCCGAAATCTACGCCCGTGAGGGCGTGGAACTGGAGCGCTCAACCCTGGCCGACTGGGTGGGCCAGAGCAGCCAATTGCTCAGGCCACTGGTCAACGCGCTTGAGCACCACGTCATGAGCGGTCACAAAGTCCATGCCGACGACACGCCGATTGGCGTGCTCGCGCCGGGCAACGGCAAGACCAAAACGGCTCGCCTGTGGACATACGTGCGCGACGACCGACCTGCGGGTGACTCGACACCGGCGGCGGTCTGGTTTGCCTACTCGCCGGATCGCAAGGGGCAACATCCGCGCGCTCATCTCAAGAGTTTCAACGGGATCTTGCAGGCTGACGGCTACGCCGGTTTTGCTCAACTGTATGCGACAGGCACTATTGAGGAAGCCGCCTGCTGGGCTCATGCCCGACGCAAGTTTTACGATGTCTACAAAGACCAGGCGTCCCCCCTTGCCGCCGAGGCGCTGCAACGGATTGTGGCCCTGTATGCCATCGAGAGCGAAATTCGAGGGCAACCGCCCGACCAACGCAAAGCGATTCGGCAAAGCCGGGCCAGTCCGCTTCTGGAACACCTGCACGCATGGCTTAATCAGACGCTGACTCAACTGTCGAAAAAGTCGACATTGGGCGGTGCAATCCTCTATTCCCTCAACCGGTGGCAGGCCTTAACGCGCTACTGCGATGACGGCCGAATCGAAATCGACAACAACGCTGCCGAACGGGCGCTACGCGCCGTCGCGCTGGGCCGCAAAAACTACCTGTTTGCCGGTTCCGATGCCGGCGGAGAACGAGCCGCAGCGATTTACAGCCTGGTGGGTACTGCCAAGCTAAACGGGTTAAACCCACAGGCCTATCTGACCTACGTGCTTGAACACATTGCCGAGCACCCGATCAATCGGGTGAGCGAGTTGCTGCCCTGGAACATATCCTTGAACCACACTGAACACTGTGAGGCCGCCTGATTCATGGTTAAAACTGTCCGTTTACCCAAACCCGCCCCCGACCTGTTGCTGCTGCACATCGAGCTGAAGTGGATCACTCCGAAGATTTGGCGTCGGTTCGCGGTGCCTGAAAACATCACCTTGGGAAAATTGCACCATGTCATCCAGGTCGTGATGGGCTGGAGTGATAGCCATCTGCATGAGTTTGAAATTGCCGGTGAGAATTACGGCATGCCCGACCCTGATGGCTGGGGGCCGACGGTAAACCCGGAAGCCCGTAAAACGCTGATCAAGGCGCTGAACGGAAAGCGGACATTTAATTATCTCTACGACTTTGGTGACAGTTGGCATCACAGTATCAAAGTCGAAAAAACGCTACCCGCTATTGCCTGTCCGCAGGTGCCGTATTGCATCGACGGCGCCAATGCTTGCCCACCGGAAGACGTGGGTGGCGGGCCTGGTTACGAGGAGTTTCTGGAGGCGATGGCCAACCCCAATCATCCAGAGCATGACGCCATGGTTGAATGGCATGGCGATGTTTTTGACCCCGCGGCATTTGAGTGCGAGCGCGTGAACCAGTGGTTTAAACGGATTAAGGTTTGAGTTGTAAGGCGGTGTAGCTCGGACGCTTAC
>NZ_JBSVWN010000124.1:0-2674 GCF_054071325.1 Pseudomonas sp. SDO5215_S409
GAGGCACTTGAAGCCGTAGTCAATAAGTAAATTATTTCGAAAACAGTACACTAGATCTGTTTTGCGATTATTTCGAAACACCGCTGAATGCCGATGGGGAGCGCTACTACTTCCGCCAGCACCAGATGCGCCGTTTTTTCGCCATGCTGTTTTTCTATTGCGGTAGCTTTGCCAAGCTCGACACCCTGCAATGGATGCTTGGCCACACCGATCCCAAGCACGTGTACAAATACATCACGGAATCGACCGATGGCGCAGTGTTGGCCAGCGCAAAGGCCCAGCTGGTGGCGGAGGAATTGCATCAGGGGAATCTGGATAATTTTATCGAGCTCACACAGCTGCTAAAGAAACGGTACGGCACAGAGAAATTCACCCTCATCAGCACCCATGATCTGGAAGACCAGATTCTGGAGCTGATGGAAGAGGGTTGGATCGAGATTGAGCCCGAGTTTTTTACCGACCACCAAGGCAACAAATTCAAGATTGTAGCGCGCCTCAAGCGCGCCCCGGAGGCGGCATGAGCAAAGGTATTTCCCTCGCCACACGCGCCATTCCAGCCGTACGTGGACTCCACACCCTGCTGATTGAGGCCATTAAACGGCCCCAGCAGTATCACTCCGATCGAGAGCTGCGCGAGGCGCTGAAGAGCCAGGGGGGGATTGCAAAACTTGAGCGCACGGTCACCAGCCAACGCGGCGAGTCTCTGCCAATCTTTGCAATGAGCCTCAACTCCTTGAAAACCTACGCCAATGCTAATTTGCCAGGCGGATTCAGGGCCCTTAACGAACTTAGACTAAAGGCCGCTGAGGCTCTTGAATTTTCGGAGAAACGAGGGGAGCGCGCCAACAAGCGCACCAGGACTGGGCTGGCGCTCAAAGTAGCGCAGCTGGAACACGAACTAGAGCTACACAGGCAAACCAACATGCTGTTGCTGAAGGCGCTGTCCGAATCCTTGGATTGGTTTGTGAATATACGCGACGCTTCGAGTGATCAGTACAGGGCAAAATTCACCCAAGATGCCACAGAAACGGTACGAGCAATCCTGAGTATGGCAATGCCTCCGTTCAATACCGTGCAAGCGGTCTCCGAAGCACCGGCCCCGTCCGCCGATGTCACAAACATCAATGATTACCGTAAGGGCTAAACCATGGAAACCGTGACCAGTCGACAGCTTCATTCGCTGCTGGGCGATTTTCAGCTTTTCAGCCATTACTCAGTGGGTCGCACAAGCACCCGTGACGCCTCCAACATGTCGTTTTTGTGTTGGCCAAACGGTTCGCCCTGCCTCATTGGCAACTTGTACATGCAGAGCTTGCTGAATAGCCGAGGCCGCACTCGGAATGGGCTGTCTCGCAAAGGCCGAAAAGGTGGTTCGATGGGTGGTTACGCCGGCATGGTTGGGCAGCTCCTAAAGCGTTGCTACCGCGACCAGATCGACCCGATCAACCTCACTGACAAAACATTCTCAGACTACATCACGGAAATTCGAAAGGAAGCTGCTGATTACAATCCTGCGCAGCCCAAGAAAACCCAAAACAGTGTCATCGCCACCGGCAAGGTCTGGCTGGACTTCTTGGTATTTGTAGGCAATTTTTACCGCAACAAACAGTTCGTATCGGAAGTAGGCACGATACGAGCGCGTGAGGAAAAGTACTACATAAAAGTCCGGGGAGGCAAAAGCATTGCCAAGACCTACCTCTGGCATTATTCCTTCGGAGAGCCGCATCGAGAGCATCATCGCGATCCAATTACCAGTGAGCAGATCAAACTTCTGAAGAAGGCCAACCGGAAGGACAATGCTTCAGACTTTGTAAAAGCGCGTCGCCAAGTGATGCTCGACATGTTCACCGACACGGGCGCGAGACGGACAGAGCTCGCCAATCTCAAAGTGGAGGACATCCGTAATGCTCTCGCTCTGCCAGAGCCTATGCTGCGCATGGATACGCTAAAGCGGGAAGACGGTGCTGAGCGTTTCGTGCCGGTCTTCAAACAGATGCTTCGCAAAGTAGATCAGTTTATCGACGGAGAACGACGCAAGCTAATGCGCAAGGTTTATAAGGGTGGAAAAGATCATGGATTTGTATTTGTCTCGTCCCGTACTGGTAAGCCGCTAAGCAGTGCTGCCTTTTCGAACGAGATTCTCGCGTTGCGAAAACTTGCGGGCATAGAATCGCAGGTGTGCGCGCACATGTTCCGGCACGCCATGATCACTCGCGTATTTACTAATTTTATCGCGCGTCACGAGTTGAACAATCCTGATGATTTTCGGCGTGCGCTGCTGGACACCCAAACGTTTATCGCGGAGGTTATTTCGTGGACAGGTCATCTGGATACCAAGTCGGTTGAGTATTACATCAACTTGGCGTTTAGAGATCTGGCCAACTACACTGAAACACTGAGCTCCGCGCACCTGACGATGGCAATGGACAAGTATTTTGCGCTGGAGGAAGAGCTTATGGAACAGCTGGAAGAAGGTATGTCGGTGGCTGAGTACCGTAAGCAGTTGAAGGAGCTGAAGGAGCTGGCGCAGCAGGATTTCGATATTGCCGAAAAGCGTTCGTCGTCCTTGAATAAGCATTGACTGTCAGAAACTCATCAATACCATACCATTCGGCTACCCTAAGGAAATCCTGAAGAAGACTTCCAAATATGGTGAAATACGCCGATCCCGTTG
>NZ_JBSVWN010000125.1:0-2643 GCF_054071325.1 Pseudomonas sp. SDO5215_S409
CGACGGTGGACTACGTCGCCGATGCAAAAAACGACACCACGCCGCCGGATGCTCCGACGGACGTAGTGGCTGTCACCAAGTCTAATGGCGGCGTCACTGTCAGCGGGAAAGCTGAGGCCAACAGCACCGTGACCGTGACCACGCCGGACGGCAAATCCCACAACGTGCGTGTAGACGGTAACGGCAATTTCAAACTCGACGTCAACGAGCCGCAACCCAACGGTAAAGTCACTGCTGTGGCAACCGATGCGGCGGGTAACAAAAGTGCGCCTACGACGGTGGACTACGTCGCCGATGCAAAAAACGACACCACGCCGCCGGATGCTCCAGCTAACGTAGTTGCTGTCACCAAATTCAATGGTGGCATCGTCATTACGGGTACCGCCGAACCAAACAGCACGGTGCGTTTGAAGCTGCCAAACGGCACCATCGTGTCCACAACCGCCGGCGGTGACGGCCAATTCAAGGCCGAGGTCGATAAGTACCAGACTGACGGCAATGTCACGGCGACCGCCACCGATGCCGCCGGTAACACCAGCTTGCCGACGGTGGTGAGTTACAAGGTTGATTCCGGGCTCATCATCGATATCCCGGCTCCGCCGACCGGTGTCGTTGTGACGACCAAGACCAATGGCGGAATCAACGTTCGCGGCAACGCTGAAAAAGACAGTACCGTGACCCTGGTGGCGCCGGACGGCAATACCTATACAACCAAGGCCGACAGTGAAGGGCGCTTCACTGTCGACATCAATAAGCCCCAGCCAAATGGCAATGTGACAGCTACGGCAACCAACGATGTGGGCATTGTCAGCCCTACAACCGTCGTTGCCTACAAGGCCGATTCGACCATCGACACAACCGCGCCGAATGCGCCGACAGACCTGCTCGCTGTGACCAAGTCCAACGGTGGCGTTATCTTCAGCGGCAAGGCTGAAGCGCACAGCACGGTTACGGTGACTACCGCGGACGGAAAAAGCTACGTGACCAAGGCTGACCAGAACGGTCAGTTCAGTGTGGACATCGACACGCCGCAGCGAAACGGCAATATCACTGCGACTGCCAGCGATGCTGCCGGTAACGTGAGTGCGCCCGCTATCTTGCCGTATGTGGCGGACCCGGGTCTGGACACGTCGTCACCGGATGCCCCGACCGATTTGGTTGCGCTCGCAAAACCCAACGGCGGCATCACGGTCAGTGGGAATGCGGAAAAAAACAGTACCGTCAAAATTACCGCGCCGGACGGAACTGTTCATACCGCCACGACTGACCTGCAGGGGCACTTCTCCGTCGATATCCCTACCGCCCAACCGAACGGTAAAGTGTCGGCGGTTGCAGTCGATGCGGCCGGTAACCAAAGCTTGCCAGCCACGTTGACTTACAACGGAGTGAGCCCCGCCGCGCCAACCTATGACATCACCACTGACCCGACCACGGGCGAGGTCACGGTGGCCGGCAAGGCGGGACCTGGGCTCAAAGTTCGAGTGGTGTTCCCAGACAACGTGACTAAGTTGGTCACGGCGGACGAAAACGGTAACTTTACCGTTTCAGGCCCTGCCCCCCAACAATCTGGTCAGTTCAAAGCAGTCGCCATTGACGAGATGAATCGGGAAAGTCCTGCGACGATCAAGGATTACTCAAACCCTAATGCCACTTATAAAGTCACGGTCGAAAGTTATACCGATACAGTCGGTTCAGACGGCCAGAAACTTGAAAATGATAAATATGAACGCTACAACCCGAGCGTACCGACCAATGACCCTGCTCCCACGTTGCATGGACGGACAAAGGGTGCCGGTGCGGGCGACAAGATAGAAATCCTCAACAAGAGCGACGCAAGCCTTGTGGCATCCGGCGACATCAACAGCGATGGGACCTGGAGTATCAAGCTCCCCCAGCGCGTGGATGGCGTCTATGACTACCAAGTCAGGATTGTTGACACGACACGCACTGTGAAAGGCGAGTCGGTTGACGTACGTTTGACGATCGATACGGTCGCCCCGAGTGCGCCAACACTGGATAAGGTCGTGACCAGCGATGCTGTGGATATCAAAAGTGGCAAAGCCACCGTTGATAACACCCCGACACTGAGCGGGCGGGCGGAAGCCAACGCAACCGTTATCGTTTATCACAAAAATACCGATGGAAAAAATGTCGAAATCACGCGTGTTGTCGCTGGCGACAATGGCGAGTGGACGGCCAAGCTTCCTTTCCAGACAAACCGTCAACACGATTATTTTGTAAAGGCGCTGGATTCGGCCTCTAACCTCAGCCCGGCTTCAAACTCGCTGCAAATCACGTTCAATGGTCCAACCGATAGACCTCTCGATATCGAAGGAAGCACGGGGGTATGGTCGGTAGACACCGCCGGTAACGTGGATGGCAGTGGCTTCGATTCTGTTGCGGGTCTGGGTTATGACAACGGCAATTACAATGCCTTGTTGAAGGGGGCCGCGAATATCAGTTCTGCGCGCCCACCTGAATATCAAAAGGGCTATATTGCTCGCGGTTTTCACAATGCCGGTGTCGGTGATACTAACGGCGATGGTCTTAATGATATTGCGTCGGTCCATAGCGGTACTAATAGCCGATCCTTAGGGAAATCCTGAAGAAGACTTCCAAATATGGTGAAATACGCCGATCCCG
>NZ_JBSVWN010000126.1:0-2624 GCF_054071325.1 Pseudomonas sp. SDO5215_S409
ACATTGCCGCACCTTACCTGAGGTAGAGGTGTTGCACTCAGTTTTTGCGGCCGCCGTATTTCAAACAGAGTTGGTTCCTGAGGATAATCCAGATTGGGCTGATATCTACTTTGATCTTCAAGCAACTGGCAGTCCCCAAGATAGTGTTTTCATTGCTATTCAAGAAGAGAGTTGGGATAGAAATCGTTATTTTCCCATGAGCGTCTTGTTTGACTCAGTGAAATATCGTGCTAGTACTGCGCACTTGAGTGAGGAGCAAGTTGCTCAAGTTGATAAGTTGCAGGAAAAATTTAAAGAAATTTCCATACCGGTGCAGGTCTTAAAAAGCGAAGATCGTTCGATAGTGGCTATTGTTTTTGAACGTATAAATCATCTTGGTGTTGCGCTAGATACGTTGCAATTGCTATCTGCTTGGACTTGGAGCGATGACTTCGACTTATTGGAAAAATTCAAGGACTTGAAAGAGGAGTTGTCCGACTTCGGTTTTGCTGGTGTCGGAGATGACGCAGATCTAGTTCTCAGTTGTGTGGCTGGGATTTTGGCCGGTGAACCAGGCCCTGAAAAATTGCTCGCGCTAAATGGGAGCGAAGTAAGAGCGCAGTTCTCAACGGTCGAAAATGGAATTCGCGGTGCAATTGATTTCATGAGAACGCAGCTTAAAATCTCTCACCTGAAGTTACTGCCATATCCATCTATGTTGGTACCGCTAGCTGTTTTTTTTTTGCAGAGCCTGATGGGAAGGAAGTTGTATATGGAGGGCAAACTTATCACGCGTTGAAACGTTGGTTCTGGCGAACTTGCTTTTCTGGAAGATATACAAGTCAAACGAGAAAAACAACGATTCATGATATTGAGCAGATTGTTAAGTTGAAAAATGGACTTCCAAAACAGCTTTGATAATATTGATGATAGTGTCAAGGTGGATTTTTTTCATAATACGTTCAGGGTGGGCGCGGCAGCAACTAAGACATTTGTATTGTTACTTGCTAATAGGTCGCCTAGGAGTCTTCTGTCAGGTAAAAATATTGATTTAGATAAGGTTCTTCAGCGTTACAATAGATCAGAGTTTCATCATATTTACCCGCGCGCTTTTTTGCGAGATACTGGTGTGCCAGAACAGCAGATTAATGTTCTGGGTAATTTCTGCTTTTTGAGCGCGGCAGAAAATAAAAACATTGGTCGAAAACATCCCTCGGTTTATCTTGAGGACCTTGTCAGCCACGACAAGCAAGAGCGTGAGGCAACTTTGGCATCAGCTTTTTGCTCTGCAAAGGAATTTGATGACAATTATGAAGTATTTTTAAATGAAAGGTGTGCTCGGTTGGTCGCGTATGCAAAAGAGTTAACTGCTTAAACATTTTTTCTTGAATACCGTTATGTAAAAGGCCCCAGCACCTTGAACAGGTGTATGGGGCTTTGTGTTTGTTCAATTATTATAGCTTGAGCGCTAACTGCAGCATTCCGACTATGTTAGGTTCTTCCTCATTGATCCATGTTACGTAATGCTGGTGGATCATGTTGCCGTTGGTGTACCCCATCTGCTCTGTTATCCAGTCCCGTACCTACCACCGCCGTGGCGTTTGTTGCCGATGCGTCGACTGCCAAAGCCTTGTCTGTTCAGATCAAAGCTGTGACGTTGTAGATAGCTCTATTTTCGATCAGTTGGAAAATGCTCATTTGCCTGATCTTTTTTTTGTTCCAATATGATGTTTTTTAGGTCCTCATGAAAAAATTCATTCAGTGCCGTTAATGTGGGTGCTTTTATACGGGCGTCGATGGCATTGATATAGCCATACAGATGATCACTCAGAGATTCATTGTGGAAGAAAGCCATTTCAAAGAAAAGGTAGTCTTGGGTTATTAGTGTGGTGTTAGATAGTACTGGGAATGTGTCTTCTCTATTTATGATTTCTTTTATTAAAAGGTACTCGGCAAATGGGTCGATTTTTCTTTCTCTTATCCTCTTTATTTTTTTCAGGAATACAAGTTTCAGTCGATCAGCATTGTCGATGCGAACACCTAAGTCATGCACTAAATCCAGTATGTTCCACGCGTTCATAGCATGCTTCAATTCTGACATGTACATTTCCTGCCAGTGCATTCGGACAATTGCTTTCTGCACATCTTCGTTCAGTTCTTTAAATATCTCGTCGAAATTTCTTGCTAGAGTATCCATTTTTTCTACAAATTTTGATGTCTCTCTAAGCCCTTTGTGTTTGCTATTGGAGAAGTTGGTGCACACCAAATTCATCCTGCCAACCATCTCTCTACACTCCTGGGCTAATGTTGATTGCCTAGCAGAATCGGTGTTTTTTTTTGTATTGGAACAATGCGAGTAAAAAAGCGCCGGCAGTCGCGATCTGCGCGACGGCATTAATAATGTCGATTAGTTTAATGTCCCAGAAGCCCTTCGGAAAAGGATTTGTGACATAAAGCACTACTATTGCAATGATTAGGATTGGCAATAAAGTAAACAAGTTTGTAAAGGCTTCAGTTTCTGAAAATTTCACAGATTTCTTTTTTTCAAAAAACATATGTTGTCTCAAATTATTATAAATTCTGGTGTGAGGGGAGGGTGTCAGAAATTTTGTGTTCGGGCATAACATGAGTAAGAGGTGCATATA
>NZ_JBSVWN010000127.1:0-2598 GCF_054071325.1 Pseudomonas sp. SDO5215_S409
GGTGACGTTTGAAGTGTAGACGAATTACTCAGAAATTTATTTCGCGAACAGCACATTAGCGTGTCTTAAGTATTTTATTTGTCTGTATTTCTAGTTTGCACGGTACGGTCAAGTCAGTCGGTTGCGTTCAGCATCATTTTCATGTTTGGTCGGTGCTCAGGGGGACGTTGACTTTTGCTCTGATGAAGGGGACGGTGGGGGATAAGTAAGGCTTGATAAGAGTGGCGACGACCTCTTTTTGGTTGCGGTGGCAAAAAAGGTTGAGGCTCCAGTGGATTGTATGGTCATCTCCATCTAGTTTGACGTGGTATTTCAAGTCAATAACTTCTCTGTTTGTCGCAATGGTGAGTTGTGTGATCTCCGCCCACTGGAAGGCGTAGTAGTGATATTGGCTGTGCAGGTCCTGAATTTTTTTGATTTGGCCATGGATAGATAGAGCAAGCCTATACCGCCTGGGCCCATCAGCGCGCCGAGTATCAAGGAAGGATCAATCGTCGCTATGAAGAGAAATGCCAGGACTGTAATTCCGACGAGCCATTTTAAAAGTAGCAATACTGCTTTAGGAAAGCTTTTCCATTTGCAGTATTCAACGCCGGAAGAGCTGATTCGATAGGCAAAACACATCTTTTCATGGGTCATCGAAGTAAGCGCAATCGTGACAATACTGAAAAAAACAAACGTTGAGACGGCGCTGAAAAAAGGGTCGTCGCCCATGCTTCGATATAATAGAACCGAGCCAATGATCAGTGATATAAAGCAGCACCAGAACATCGTGTTGGCCACAAAAGTGTTGTAATTGCGGGCTTTGATGGTCCATTCCAGTAGAGTGGTGTCGTCCGAGAACTTCCATTTGAGTTGTTCGGGTAAAAGGAGGGGGCGTTTGGGTTTTAACATGGTTGAGATTTTTGATTAATTAGGGTTTGAAGACGTATATTTTTAGTTTCTCGAGTTCTAGTCGGTACTCAGGGGGACGTTGACTTTTGCTCTGATGAAGGGGGTGCCAGGGGGGAGTTTAGGCTTGATGAGGTTGGCAATATTTTCTTTTTGGTTTCTTTCACAGAACATATTGAGGCTCCAACGCACTGTGCGGCCAAGGCGCTGGTCAAACAGTGTGAACTTCAAGTCTAAAACTTCTCGATTGGTGGCAATGGCGAGCTGAGTGAAGTGTTCCCATTGAAACACCAAGTGGTGGTATTCCGTGTGCATTTCCTGGTAACGCTTGGAGTTCGCCATTGAAAGGTAAATGAGGCCCATTCCACCTGGGCCTACCAGTGCGCCAAGTAAAAAGCCAGGATCAGAAGCTGCCAAATAAAGAAAAATTATTGCGGTGATTGCAGTCATCCATTTTAAAAAAATCAATGCCCATTTGGGAGGGTTTTTCCATTCACAATGTTCTATGCCTATTTGAGTAACGCGGTATGCGAAATTTGTTTTTTGATGCGTCATGCTTGCAACTATAATCAGAGCAATTAACACATAAAAAAGGCATGAGAGTGTCCGCCAAGGCTGGTCCATTCCCCTATAAGCGGTGTACATGATGAATACGCTGCCCAATATTAGTACGGCCATAAATGCAAACGCACAATTTGCCATGCTCGTGTTGTAATTTCGCGCTCGGATCGTCCATGCCAATAACTCAGGTTGGCCTGCATGCTCCCATCGAAGTTGAAGAGGCAGAGAGGGGTTGAATTTAAACATCGTGGCACTCGTTTTTTTCAGGAGTCGCCAGTTTTAATAGCGGAGTGTTTCTCTTCGTCAATACAGTTTCGTTCTCTAACTTTAGTTCGCCACTAAAAGCTTGATTGACGCGATCAGCTTCGTTAACTGTCCAGTCGAGTGCTAACCGAAACATATAACCGCGGCCATCATTACGCTGAAGAACTCCGGAGGGATACTTGATCTCAAGCTCAAGCATCGGATTTTGTATTGAGGTATCTATCCACACTTGCCAGAGGCGGTACTGTTCAGTGTTGGAGTAATTAAAATCGGCAGGGCTGTTGTTTTTTTCATTGGGAGCAGTTGGCAGTATCCCTAGCATTTTAGGGTTTACCCAGTTTCCGTTGAGGAACTGATCATAAAATGTGCGCTTCATGATTTTTAGTTCGTCTTGAACAAAATACTGTTTTCCGATAAGTGCCGGTTGCAGGGTCACTTCTTTGCCCATCAACACAGCAGGCACTTGGATTTGTATCCAAAAGCCTATCCATGTCCTCGGTGTGCTGCCTCCTCCGTAATACAACGCCCTTCCGCCTACACTGGGGCGCTGCAAGGTTTCCAGTAAAGCTTGCATTTGTTTTGGATGACCTTCTTCGCCCTGCCACTCCGAGATGGAGCCACGCCCCCAGCTGCAGCGATAGAGCCACAAACGCAACCCCTCTCGTTTAAAACGATTTGCAGCCATTGTGAGCAACAAATAAGCGATCCCGAGAAGCGCTAAAGCGAGGGTTATTGGAGAGGACATCACCCACGCAAAACCAAACCAGTAACCTAGTCCAGTACCAACTAATTGTGTAGTAGCAATAGCGGACATTAAAAAAACTGTGCCTAGGGATGGTCTGAAGTAGGCCACTATGTTTCGACAGCCGAGCCATAGACGCT
>NZ_JBSVWN010000128.1:0-2565 GCF_054071325.1 Pseudomonas sp. SDO5215_S409
CTCTATGGCGAGCATTCTCGCCTAAATGGGTGTCCGGTTTCATTAGACCACTACATAGGAGGGGAGCAGTGGTGAGCGGCAAGCTGCAGAGCGGCTATGGCTTGCCGCCGTTTTGGCGTACGTTTAGCGGCCTCAATCCTGCCAACTTGTCGGCAGGGCGCCGGTTGGCAGAGCACGCCGTGTTCTTGCTCAAGGCGCCGGAGAATTTGACTAAAGACTGGCTTATGGAAGCTCTTCTTTCGTGCGCCTTTTGTAATTACGCTTTTTGAATGTCAAAAGGCCGGTATTTTTGGCCCACTATAAGTGGGGTTATGATGCGCGCTTTTCATGAGGGAGCTATTCGGCTCCAACCTCTCATCAAGGATGACGCATGCTTCCTTCTGCTCGTTTGGGTGACCAACATTCCTGCCCATTGCCTGGCCATGGCATTACATCGATTGCTACGGCTTCCGGTGATGTTGTGATCAATTTTATGGGGGCCGCGCGCGTGGGTGATGTGTGCGGATGTGGTGCAGTAATCACCACCGGATTTCCGTCAATCAAGATAAACGGCTTCCCTATGGCCCACCTCGGAAGTCCAACCAGTCATGGTGGAACTATCATCACTGGCAGCCCTGACACTGTCGGTGGTTTTACGTTTGGCGGTGCAGCCGTAGGCACCATTATTAACTTTGCAAAATTGGGGGCTATTCGTCCTGATGGGTCTGTTAATGAATCGCTCATGGCTGAACTGTTGGCGGACCCTCAACTTGAGGAGCGTGGCGATTATCCGGCGCACTTATCCAAGGAAAAAATCAGGAAATCCAAGCATATGCGCAACCTAATCCGCAAGAACCTGGCTTTTACATTGTGCCTAAAAGTACGACAATCGATCAGTTGAAGTCCGCACTGTTTACCTCGCAAGATCCGAAGGTGATGAGCAAGTTTGAATCGTTAAATCCTAACTTGAGCGATATTAAAGCCGGATCGATGATCGTGATGAGCGATCCTAATAATTTGCAATGTACTCGCGAAGAAGCGTTGTTGATGGAAGCAGCGGCCAAGACGAATAACGTACTTAAACCGCTCAGCGCGGATGAGGCTGACTTCATGGCCCGTCACCGTGACGAAATCGAAACTTTCCTGGCGGTGGGCTCCACCTCTATCGGTATCGGTGAGGCCATGTTCGCGAGAAATCTGGAAGATATTAAAATTATTTTTCGTGATATCGAAACTTTGCATCAGCGCGCGTTCCAGGCGGATGGGCACCTGCGATCACCGGAGTTTTTTGCGGAACGTAGACGGTTGCTCGCGAAACTCGATATCAACCTGACCGCAATGACCCGCAAGGGTATTGGTTTTCCTGATCACCCGGATTTGAGAAGTGCCTTGGGTATTTCCAGCCGCAGCTTGGTACACCGCTGGACGCAGGCCGGTGCTGCAGGACAAATTCCAGGCTATGCCAGCCATATCGAAGGTGTTTCCAAAGCGGTTAAGGCCGTTAAGTACGGCGGCTGGATTGGTACCGCTATTGGTGGCGGCGCCTCATATATGAAGGTTCAAAACGTGTGTGCAGCGGGCAACACGCAAGCCTGTAAAAAGGTCAAGTTTACTGAGACCGGTAGCTTTGTCGGTGGCGTCGCGGGTGGTGTCGCGGCAGGTGCCGTTTTAACGGGCTCCAGCGTTGGAGTCCTCTGCGTTGGGCTCGGAGTTCCGACGGGTGGCTTGGCGACTTTGGTTTGCGGTGTCGTCGCTGTAGGGGTTGGTTCGTTTGCTGGAGGTGCTGCGTTGGGGGCGGCGGGTGAGGAACTTGGTGAAATCATTTATGAGTACAGTCAATGAGTAGCGCCGAGTTCATTTTTGGTTGTGTGGGCGGCGTGGTGCTGCTGAGTCTCATCATTTGGATAGGCGTCGCTTTACACCTGGCCTACACCCAGATGGACCTGATGCTGGAACATCTGAAAAATTGCTCGGCCATTATGGCCAGAGCGCCTCTTCGGCATGGCGGTCCTTGGGGCAAGTTGCTGCTGGTGGGTGGTATTTCTGGGATCGTGACTTTTCCCAGCTTTTATCTGAACAGAGGCGAACTGAACGCAGACGATTTACGCCGCTTTCCTGTACCGCTCAAGCGCAAGCTGGCAATCATGCAATGGAGTGTAATTGGGCTTTTGGGCTTGGCTTTCTTGCTATGGGCGATCGGGAAGATTGTAGGCTGGCATAAATAATTCAGCGCGCTTAACCGTAAGGGGCCGGCGAACACACCTTCCGAACTCCAGCATCAGGACCGGGCGCGACTGTCTCCGGCGTCGCCATCAGCTAAGGCATTTGCCGGATCACTACGCAGCGGTAAGCGGGCCGCTGCGATTGAGGTCGATCAATTGCTGCCGCATCAGTGGGGCCCTACCTGAACTTGAGGCGAGAAGCGGCCGAAACTCAGCGAGGATATCTATTTTTTTGCGCAACTACCCGACGGGACTTCTGCGACAGGGCCGGGCGTCTGTAAACCAGAGAGCAGTCGAATCACTCCGGCGCAGGGACTGTCAGATTTTTTGTGTGCGGGCCGGTAACGGCCTGCCGTCAGGCAGG
>NZ_JBSVWN010000129.1:0-2552 GCF_054071325.1 Pseudomonas sp. SDO5215_S409
GCAAACTCAGCGGCCAAGGCCATGATGAGTTACACCACTTCCTGGGACACGATCCGCTTAGTAGCAGGGGCAGGGAGATGAGAAGGGCTTTGAGTATCTGTGGGGTTTGCATGAAGGATAACTCTCTCACAATGATAAATAACGACACCTCGCCTTGTTAGGGAATCTCCGATCAAGTTCGAAGATGTGCTGAAATACACCTGACTACCTGATCCGAGCCGCCCATGAGCCAGATGAGCTTTTCCGACTTCGAGTACGCCGGCAAACGCAAGCAGACACGCCGCGAACGCTTCCTCGCCGAGATGGATCAGGTCGTGCCCTGGGCTGGTCTGTTGGGGCTAATCGAGCCGTTCTACCCCAAGGCTGGCGGCGGCAGAAAACCCTACCCCTTGGAAACCATGCTGCGCATCCACCTGTTGCAGAACTGGTTCTCCCTGAGCGATCCGGCCATGGAAGAAGCGCTCTACGAAATCACGCCCATGCGTCAGTTTGCACGCCTGACGTTGAGCGCGCCGATCCCGGAAGACACCACGATCATGAACTTCCGGCATTTGTTGGAGAAGCATCAGCTCGCACCTGCGATCCTTGCGGTCATCAATGGTTATTTGCAAGAAAAAGGTCTGTCGCTGCGCCAGGGCACGATCGTCGACGCCACCATTATTCATGCCCCAAGCTCGACCAAGAACAAAGACGGCGAACGTGATCCCGAGATGCATCAGACCAAGAAAGGCAATCAGTATTTCTTCGGGATGAAGGCGCACATCGGTGCCGATGCTGAGTCGGGCCTGGTTCACCATGTCCATGGCACGGCCGCCAATGTAGCCGACGTCACCCAAGTCGCAGAGCTGCTGCATGGCGAAGAAAACGCGGTCTACGCGGACGCTGGATATACCGGTGTCGAGAAGCGCGAGGAACACCAAAATCGTAAGGTGATCTGGCAGATCGCTGCCCGACGCAGCACCTATTCCAAGCTGAACAAGCGCGGCCTGATCTACAAGGCCAAGCGTAAAATCGAGTACCTCAAAGCCCAGACACGAGCCAGGGTTGAGCATCCATTCCGCGTGATCAAGCGCCAGTTTGGTTATGTGAAAGTGCGCTTTCGTGGGCTGATGAAAAACACGGCTCAGTTGACCACGCTGTTCGCTCTGTCGAACCTGTGGATGGCTCGAAAGCGACTGATGGGTATGGGCGAGTTGCGCGTTTAATACGGAAAACCAGGCGAAAACGTCCCCAACACACGATGCATCGGTCGCCTTTGAACAAATAGCGCTACGTGCCGGGGAAATTTCGACTTGCCGACGCCACGCAGAAAGTTGATCGGAGAATCCTTAGCTCTGAATTCAACTGGATCGCAGTCCAATCGATTTTCATTGCTAGTCCACCGTCATACCAGGTCCACACCTTCAGTTGAGTATCGACATATCGTGGTTGGTCATTAGTGCGAGTTCGAATCGCAACGTAAGCGGGGCCCTTGAACACATAAGCTGGCAAAGAGGAGGGTGGTGACGCGTGTTCTTGATCGGCTGATTTGGTCACGGCGAACCTCCTTAACTGTCTAGTCGACTCCAGGCTGCCGAGGTGCGCTGGGCGTTATGGAGGTTGGCCGACTCGGCTAGATAACGACCTGCGTAGCGGCGTGGCATCGTCGAGGTCTCAGACCAACCGCAGACTCGCCGGAGTTCGTCCGTGGCCCGCTCGAGGTCATGCCCACGCTTTTCGACCAAGTAAGCCAAAAACCGGTCTGCAAATGTGTGGCGAAAGTCATGCGCAGAAAGTGTAGGCAACAACCCTGGATCAGCCAGTTCAATGGTCAGAAACAGCCGATCAAGAACGTTAGACAACGCGCGGATCGATAGCGGGCGGCCACGATCCGAGATGAACAAATAGCGATAGAGCAATTTCATCGGTTTAGCGTCACGCAGAGGGCGCCGGTCGCTTTGGATATAGCGCTCGTAGACCTCATACAACTGTGCGGAGATGCCTACGGTCCGTCCATGTGTTTTGAGCGCAGGCTCTTCAACGCGCGGGTCGCGGGGATCATGTTCGCGATCATTGATGCTGACATAGGCGTGCTGAGAACCTTTATTGATATCCGTGGTGTAGAGCTTCAGAAGCTCTCCGCGACGGATGCCGGTCTCCAAGAGCAATTCAATCATTAGCCAGTTACGCAGCTGCAAACGTTCCGGGAACGGATTCTCCGCAGCGCCAGGGCGAATCAGTGTGCGAACGATCTGTAGTTGCGTATCTGTCAGGCTGCGGTAACGAGTGCGGTCGGGACGAGCATTGATGATGTGGCCCTCAAAGCGCCGCTCAATGACGTCAGCAACATCGGCAAATACCACGTTGATGTCAGCCTGTGCGGCTGAATTCTGACGGGCGCGCGGGATGTAACGGGTGACGCACCAAGACAGGTATTTCTTCAGCAGGCGCAGGTACTGGTCACGTGTTCGTGAACTGATCTGCTGAAAAAGTACAGTGCCAGGTTTGCCGATTCGGGGTAACCGCTCCATGAACCCCACATTCAAAGCGGTCAGATGATCTTGGATGCTGTG
>NZ_JBSVWN010000130.1:0-2217 GCF_054071325.1 Pseudomonas sp. SDO5215_S409
AAGCGTCTATGGCTCGGCTGTCGAAACATAGTGGCCTACTTCAGACCATCCCTAGAGCCTACTGTCATTTAGCCCCCCCCCCCTCGCATCGTTCTCATTTGATGATCTTAAAGAGCTAGATCGTTCATCACTCATTTCTAGCCTTTCACTGCTCATATTTTCGCGATGATGATTACTTCGCCGCAGATGGTGTGATAGCATTTAGACATTATGTCTCTGATTTATGTAAAAGGAATTCAAAGCTAATGGCAAAGCCGATATCGAGTAAAACGCCAGCGCAGCGTAGACAGTTGTTAGCTGCAATTGACTCCCTTGCGAAGCGGGGGGCATTAGTCGTGATAGGGCTCTTGCAGCGTGGTATGCATCAACCTTACTGGGTGTTGATGAGGATGATGCCATTGATGCCGCGTCCGTGGATGGCCCTGAAGATGCAGGTTGCGATCTGATTTACATTGATGATGATCAGCAAACAATATACGTATTGCAGGGTTATGTATCTGAAAGATCTGATAAAAGTGCCGGACTGAAGAAGTGGAATGCTCTTGTTGGCGCCGTTGCAAGTGTCAGAGATCCTATTATGTTTCAATACGCCGGTAGAAAAGATATTTTTGAACGGTTGACGGAGGGGGATACCGAAGGTTATTCGCTCGTCTTCGGTTTGGTAACCCTTGCTGCTAAATCTGATATTATCTCTCGCAATAGAGAGGCTACAGTTCGCTCTAGGGGTTACGGGTCCGATGTGTCTTTTTTATACGAGTACCAAGATACTCTTTATGATAAGTATCTTGTAGTGCAAGCAGCTGACCGAAATGTTCCTCAAGATAATTTGCAGTTTAATGGGAATGTCGCGGAGTTACGAGGCGAATTCGGGTATTCGATCGTTGGTTCTGTATACGCTAAAGAATTATTTCGTCTATATGAAAAATATGAAAATCAGCTGTTTGAGGGCAACGTTAGACTTTTTATCGGTCAGCGTAAAGGTGGTATTAACGAAAAAATAGTTGAGACTGCAGAAGGTCGTCCGGGGGATTTTTGGGCACTCAATAACGGGATAACAATAGTTGCCGATTCTTTTGAGGAGTCTGCGGAAAACAAATACACAGTTAGAAGTTTTTCTATTGTGAATGGATGCCAGACCACGGTAAGTTTGGCTAGAGCTATTGAGAAAAGTACTGAAGCTCAACATTCTCAGGTGCTTGTACGTATCGTAGCGGCGAAGAAAACACTGCTAACAGATATTGTTAGATATAACAACACTCAAAACCCGGTAAAGTTGGCGGCAGTACGCTTGCTGGATCCTATTCAAGAAAGTCTTCGTGTTTCTTTTTCTTCTATAGACTATGTTTATGCTCCTAAGCAGGAAGGGGCGCGTGTAATGAAGAATTCTAAACGGATTGAGCTCGACAAGGCTGCTCAGTATCTAGCGGCAATGTCCGATGATACGATCCTAGAAGCTGTTACTCGCAAGATGGAGCTTTTTGACAGATTTTATAAGATGGTGTTCCCTCGCGGGCTTACGGCGGAAAAAGTATTTCTTGCTTGGCTCATTGCGCACGAGATCGAAGCTGAGCGTGCTGCACTTCTTAGTACGGTTGATATTACCAATGATAAGGTGATGAAGGTGATATTGGGGATACATGGAACTCCTTGGGGAATATTCGTAGCTAATTTTTTGATTGATAGATTGGGTACTGATGTTTCTAAGTTAACTTTGGCGAAGATGGTCGGGCCGGATTTCAGAGGTGCGATCTCAAAGTACTCCAAAAAGTCCATGGAGCTTTATTCTGAAATTGCTGTTAGCATTGTTGGGTCAGATGACGAAGCAACAAGTGTTCGAAACGAGATTCGGGTTAAGCCTTTTTTGGATAAATTGAAAAGGACTTTAGCGCTAAAGGTTGCGAACTCTGCAAAATGGAAGCTGCCAAAACTGAATAATATTACTACGTAGATGTGCCGTTAAAGTATGAGTTGATAGGTAAGCGCTCCAGAAGTGTAGGGTGCGCTTATCCTTTGGATCCCTCCCCAACGTCCCGTCATAGATCAGAAAAATTTTTCATTGGATACGAAAAGGTTCTTCGATTTTTGAGGGCTAAGGAAAATAGAAAAGCCCGCTCAAGGTGGGCTTGGGTGCGTTTGTAAGAAGTTACTGTAGTAGTGTTTCTTCGGGACTGTCAGATTTTTTGTGTGCGGGCCGGTAACGGCCTGCCGTCAGGCAGG
>NZ_JBSVWN010000132.1:0-2031 GCF_054071325.1 Pseudomonas sp. SDO5215_S409
GAGGCACTTGAAGCCGTAGTCAATAAGTAAATTATTTCGAAAACAGTACACTAGGATTGGCTTAGAAACTTTTCACATCCGCTTCACCACCAATTTTTTCAGAACCCATAAGCTCAGCTTTTTTCATGCGCTTTCGCCTTACCTCCACTCCGATGGTTAAACTTCAATGGCGCTGTTTACCGGCACACTGATTAAAAACATTTTTCTATTCATACCACAACTTAACAAACTCATCAAAACTGTTTGCGACAAAGTAAGTTCGCTCAGAATCCGGAACAAAAATTTCTACAGAAACGGAAACAGTATTAAAATTCAAACAAATTAAATAACCACCTGCGTCCCTCGCTATAGGTACCCTGCCTTTAGGAAGCCCAGGAGGCCCTCCTAGCCCTAGATACCATGAAATACTGTACGGACTTTGTTGTGCCGAAAACGAAAAAAAATCACTAATACACGTCTCATTGTCTCCATATGTAAATGAAGATATTTCAGGAGAGGCCTCGTCAGCGTAAGCCACCAAGTCCAAATATAATTTTGGAAAATTTACACCAAGTGACTTTTCAACATTAGAAATTTCAAAACTATTAAGAGAGCGTCTTTGGCTTATTCCAAACGAGCTCCAATCAACGCTCATATCCGATTCACTCATTTTTCTACTGCCACTATTATCCTGCCACTAGGGAACTTGCGCATTAGCTTAATCGTCATCATATAGCTGTACGGGGTAAGATTCTGTTTTACTCTAACACTAAAAATTACCAGCCTTTAAAAACTAAAAACTTTCAAAATCATACAAACATCCATTGCTTTTCATCCGCTCAAGCATTTCTTCAAAAGTATGCTTCGCGGTGGTTTCTCTGTTTTTATCATATTCCAACCTCAACAACCGAAACACTCTCCCTATTATACTTTTGCTTTTTTCGTCAAGCGTATCGATAAGATCATAATTATCGATAGCCAGAGAAGAATTTTTTCCGTTTATTGCGTAATAGGCCTTTATATTACAAAGTAACGTTTCCGCATCTGCATACTTTTCATTGAGTGATTTCACATATTTTTCAAAAACATGAGTGAGCAAATTTTCCGCTGCTTTTTGCTGTTTCAAAACGCTGAACATCTCTTGCCAATTACTTATATAAAGATGATCCCCCCAATCAGAGCCTCTGGCAAAGTAAACTCCTTCACCTTTAAAAAACTCAGGAATTTTATGCTGATTTAAAGCAATTTCAAAAGTAGTCATCATAAATAACTTTTCTCCTCGATCAAAATTTTCAATAAATCGCTTTAACCTCAACCGACACGTACACAAAAAACCAGATGGTAGCTGACAATTGAATGATCGATTCTATTTTTCACGTGCGCCCCGAACCTCTTCAGCCACCGAAAAAGGTTATTTAAACCGCTAAATCATGTCCTAAAACTTAGTCGAGGCGGACTGGCAGCCAAGACTCAAATCGTGTGCGACATCAACGGCGCGCTGTTACATCTCGTGCTTTGCTGGAATAGACTTGCAATATCGCCTATGCCCAAACGCCGCGGGATCAGGTCAAATTCAAAGTAAGCCAGGGCGACAATGCAAAAGTAGTCACTGCTGGTATTACTCGTAAAGTCCTTTAGATACGTCTAGGGTATTCAACAACTCCGATTCAGGTATGGAATACTGGTTTAGGTTTTCTTCATCTACATCATCCCATTCATCCTCCGCTCCAATTTCAAGAATCAACAGCGAGCTATTTTTCTCATTAAAAAAACTTATGATATCGCGAATATCCTTTTCTCGCTCCACATGATCATTTAGATAAAGTTGACACGTATAGAAAAAACCTTTGCCACCCATTGCTAGTTTCTTCTGACTACCAACAAGTGACACTTTTAATCTTTTGTGTAGAAATTTTGCGAACTCAAGATCACTAATAGGTTATGCTGAAGCAATACATACTTTAGTCATTAATTAAAACCCCTCACAACTCATTGAGTTAAGGATGGTCTGAAGTAGGCCACTATGTTTCGACAGCCGAGCCATAGACGCTT
>NZ_JBSVWN010000133.1:0-2005 GCF_054071325.1 Pseudomonas sp. SDO5215_S409
CCGGGCGACGTCATCACCCGAAACAACCCCGAAGCCAAGTAACTAAACGCATCCTGTGTCACACCCAACAAGTGCCGGTAATCCATATCAGCCAGGGCATTACAAAACAGCAACACCAACTTCCCAACCTGTTCAATGTCCACCACCGTGCCAAACCCGCCCCCCGCACCGGGGCCTAAAACAAGCGAGGCTTTGCAGTTAATCGCTAACCTATCGTTCGCAATACTGATCCCAAACTCGCCACTGCCGCCCACACCCCAGGCGACGTTGCCTTCCATCTTGACCTCAGCCAACTTGACCCAATTGCTGCTGGCATTGGCCTGACCCGCAATGATTTTTCCGGTGCCGTATTTATCCGGCTCAACCCAATCAAAGGACCCGCTCAGGGCACCTCCGGCTTGAGCGCCGACGAAACCCTCGCACTTGACACCGATATTGCCGCTGCGGCCGACCTCCAAGGTCGGTGTGCCCAGCAACGCCGTCGCCCCTGCCGGGGTTTCCGTCGGTTTGTATTGGGTCTGAACCCCCGCTTCAACCTGGCCCTTGACGCCGGTAAAGCACGACAACGCCAACGTGCCACTCAGGCGAAACACGCCAAAGGGGCGCCGCACTTCCTGGCCCAAGGCGTTGCGGTAGGCCATGTTGGCGACATAGCCGCCTTGACTCGGGAAATACCGATTCAGCGACCCGCTGGCTTCGCCAAATGAGAACGTGGCGCTGCTTTTGACCCCGACATCGATGTTGCCCTCCTTGGGGTTCCAGTTGTTCACCCCGGCACTGGCACTGGCGGCAAAGCGCCAGGCGTGCGCCTCTGCCGACACCGCATAGGGCACGGCATCGCGCTCACCCATCGTCCAGCTCGCCTCGCGGTGCAAGGCGTTGAGCAGGTTGTCCTCTTGGCTGGTCCAGCTGCTGATCTTCAGTTCAAGGCCGCCCAGGACGCTCGTTTTGCGCCCCGTGCCAATCGCCTGCCGGATGTCTTTGATCAGGTCGGTGGCGAGTTGTCTGTTGAACGGCTTGCCCGCCATCACCCGAAGGGGGACGCGGGTGATCCACAGGGTGGTATCGCGGTACGCCATTGGAATGTAGTGACGGCGAGTCGGATCGCTGAACAGGATGATTTCGACGATGTCGACGCCAGTTTTGCTGTGTATGCCTTGCTGTTTTTCAACACCGACCGCTTTCTGCGCGCGCTTCAGGTCGGGCCCTGCGCTGCTGGCAGAGGTCGAGCTGTGTGGCGACTCCGCGCGCTTTTGCGTCGCCAGTGTGGCGCGCAGTGTGCCGATCTCCCGATCCAGTTCCAGGACTTTCCTGGCCTGCAAAGACGTCCAGTTACTCTCGAATCGCGTTGTTGCGAAAAAACCGGGGGCGTAGTCCTGATACCAGTCGCGTGCTTGCTGCAAGGTTGCGAGGTCTTCCTGCAGGCGTTGGGCCGCGCTGAGGGAGGGCGCCGTGGCCGCTCGAGGCTTGGGGTCGCGCGTCAGCACCCCGGCCTCTTCGGCCTTGATCGACCAGGCCTCCTTGACACACTGGGCGCAGGGGCAGCTGGCTTCAGGGTCTTGAAGTGTCTTGCACGGCATGTCGGCGGGAACCGTGCTCAGCGCTTGGTGCAGTTCATCCATCAGCGTCTGAACGGCGCTGATTGCTTTTTTCAGCGCGTTGGACTGTTGTTCGGTCAACACATAAAAGTGCGGTTCGCCGGTAATGTGGACGACATCGACCAGTTCCTGCTGGCATTCGGGTTGCCCCCTGAGCGTGGTCCAGCTCGTATTGTTCGCATGCATTGGCGGCGGCAGTTCAGGTTTTGGCGCGGCACCGGGAAGCTTCAACGCCCAACCGGGGCAGATGTGGTTGGGGTCTTTAATGATGGGGTTAAGCGCCTGAATTTCAGCGGCCTTTACGCCATGTCGCCGGGCAATTTCCCCCAGTGTGTCGCCACTTTTAACGGTGTAGGTGCTGCTCATTGATCATCGTCCTTGACCGTGCGGGTAGCGTTAACGTGTTT
>NZ_JBSVWN010000134.1:0-1925 GCF_054071325.1 Pseudomonas sp. SDO5215_S409
CCGAGATTCACTACCACGCCGGGGACAAGGTGGTGGTGGAAGCGGGGATGGAATTTACGGCGAAAGCGGGGGGCAGTTTTATCAAGGTAGATGCGGGCGGGGTGACGATCAGTGGGGCGCAGGTGAAGGTGAATTCGGGGGGTGGGCCGGGGGTGGGAACGGGCATTCAGATACTGGCGCCGCTTGTACCGGGGTTGGCAGCCGCCGACCGGGCCGGGCAGCTCATGCCCGGGGCGCCAACAGCCATGCTTCAAGCGCCCCGCGGCATTTGCGTCGCGTGTTTGAAAAAAGCCATGCGTGAAAAATGGGCGCTGCAAACCGGGAGCCGCCAATGAATCGCGCCCAGTGCACCCAGGCCTGGAACGCGGCCCGGGACATGGGGCAGTTCTGTTTTGCAATCGTCGAAGTCGGCCTGCTGACTGAACGCCTGCGGTTGCAGTTCCTGCAATCGGAACTCACCCGTCGCCCGCTGATGGTACAACCCGAGTTCGCCGAGTTGCGCCACGAAGGGCCCTGGCTGGTCGACGTGAGTCACCTGACCTTTGACGCATTTGTGGCCCATGCCTTTTTTACCGGCTGCGACGCCTCGACCGCGTGGATACGCACGCAATGCCGACTCGACACCTTCACCCGCCACTTGAGTGAGGCCTTGCTGGCCAAAAATGACGCCGGTGACGTACTGCTGATTCGCAGCTACGCACCCGAGGTCATCACCCTGCTGGAACCGCGCCGCGATCTGCCGTGGCACCCCTGGCTGTTGGGCCCCGTGCTGGAATGGTGGATACCCACCTCCCCAACAGATTGGCACTGCTTGAAAGGCGCCGGGCTCAAGCAACCCACCCCCTACCAACCCATCACCCTGGACGCGGCGCTGTGGAAGACACTGGAGGTGGATCCGCTGCCATACAGCCTCACGACAGAGTTGGAAAAAACCTCGCCGCAGGTCTTTACCAGCCACTGCCACAGCGAGCGCCTGACACAGGTGAAACAGGCCCTGGCCGCGGGACGCGAACAGGGCTTCAACGACCTGGAAGACGTGTGCTTGTTTGCCACCCTTGTATTGATGGACGGCAACTTTCCAGGCAACTGGGCGCCGTGGGTGCAGGCCAAGAAGTTGGTACGTGAACAGGGGTTGCCGTTGGGTATGGCGATGAGGCGGGTGTCGGAATGAACGGAGTATTTTTATTGTGCTTAAACACCCGCAGGCAGGAGCTTATTAGATGGGGTTGATATTGGATACTTTTCTGCAGCGTCGGTGGAAACTTCGAAGCCTTATAATAATTGCGCTCATTCTAGTGCTGCCGCGCATCGCCATTTATGCCTATAACACACTGCGTGCACCCGGCGTCGCAATCATGTCCTACAACTACGGTGACAGACCCATAGGTAGTTTCTGGGTCAATGACTTCTGGGGAGGAAACATTGCCGTAATGGGCGGTGGCGGGATCATGTGCTGCCGTAGCATAAGCGGCGATAAAGCACATGTAGCTTGGGTGCTTAGCATGTCAAAAACTCAAGAAAAACAGGGCGCACGGTTTGAGGAGCATGAACTCGAAATGCCCATGCCCAAACGCAAACCCAACGATGACACGCTGCATGTCTATTTTTTTCCAGGTAATAAAATCGAGCTGGTCTGGGGAGCGACGGTATTAAACCCCCTGGAGCAAAACAATCAACTTGCGCCCTATCTTGAAAAATATAAAAAAGGTGCCGATCAATGAGCAGGTCTTTGAATTTAGACGAGGCCCTGGCGACCTGCGCCAAAGCGAAAGCAGAGGGTAATTCAAAAAAAATCGCGTCAATGCCTTGTGGAGTCTGTCTCCATATCGGATGTTTTTTTGATGGTTTTGGACGAAATCTGAAAGATGATTGATCGTGTCCCTGGAAGTGGTGTAACTGAACCAACCGAAGGCGCCCTGTAGGCG
>NZ_JBSVWN010000135.1:0-1911 GCF_054071325.1 Pseudomonas sp. SDO5215_S409
TATGCACCTCTTACTCATGTTATGCCCGAACACAAAATTTCTGACACCCTCCCCTACAACTTTTTGGAAACTGAAAACACGCTGCTTTTGAAAATTCACTGTTTAAAAACTTTAATGCTCTGTATCGCTCTTTGAGTCGAATGCCTTTTTACACTTCATCACCGTCATCCTGTTGCCGGAAAGCACCTTTTTTCTCGTTGTAATTTATCAACATCTCAACTGACCCATCCCAATGGGGAGGCGTGCTCCAATCAGGGTGCTGTTTTATCCCAAGCGCCACACCCATCAACACGTTACGTTCATCGTAGCAGGCCCTGCCATCCCACCGAGCGCTGTCCACGAAGCGCATGAATATACATTCTTCTGACGGAAAAAGAGAAAGTGCAACCAACAAGCGGTCAGCGCCTAGCATAACGACTGAAGCATGCTCGGAAATTTCTTTTTGGGTTGAAATTTATTTTCTAAACGCAGCACATGTTTTCTTTATGACGTCGTTATTTTCGTAAGAAAACTCACCATCAATGGTCTGACTTAGTAGTTTGAGCGCCGTTAAATTTTCGGCTCCCAAGATAAAGTTTGATTGAAGAAAATCAACTATATCCACCTTTATAAAGCCTCTATTGGATAATTATATAGACGCGACGAAAAGCACCCTGCTCTGGCTTCCTGTGCTTCCTTAAAGCCTTAAAGCCTTAAAGCCTTAAAGCCTTAAAGCCTTAAAGCCTTAAATTCGACAAACGCCCTTATGGAATGTTTGTGGATTTTCTTCGTCGTTTTCTAAGAACACGCGCTGCAAATTTTCCGCCAAAGACTATCGCCTCAAGATCCTGACTCACTTACCCTCTCCATAAGGCTTTAAGCGTCTACAAAATATTAATCACACTGGGTCACTATATACACAGCGTTATCAGATAATTTTGAAGACGTACCAAAAAAGAAAACTTATGCTCTATTCAATTTACTCGCTTAGCCAAATAGGACGACAGCCAATATTTCGGCATTGGTATCACACCGACAACATCATAAAACTATCGCGCTGATTGTAATATTTTAGCGCATCTAAAAGCTCGTCATTAGAGGCAGAGGGTTTTTGTTTGAGTGCGTTGAACACCACGTCCTCTAAAAGCTCATCCGTAAACCAAAACTCGAGTTTTTTATTTAAAATCCGCTCAGGGAAAATTTCTTCATCATCGTCTGATATTTGCGCGTATTCATCAATGACGCACTTATCCTCCAGTGTTATATCGTCCGAGTCCCCTTCCCCATAAATGCAATATGGCGAAATTTTCTCTTCGCTTCTTAAAAAACCTATTAATTCAAGCATCGTCACAGTTTGATTATATTGCACGCTGAAGCCTCCATTAATTTACTAAAGGTTTTCAATATCTGCTGGACCTCCATCATCCAGAAGCCTTCTCATTCTACGGTTGAAAAGCTCCAATTCGTGCACATTATTATTGGCAGACATCTCCTTTTTGAGAAACCTCATCACTTCCGAAATCTTTCGTTTATTTTCATCGTCAGCGTCACGAATTAAGTCAAATCCATTCTCTGATAGGATGGAAGACTTATTTCTCAGGTAATAGTAACAACCGATATTTTCGAGCAGATCATTGGCATCATCTTTCGTCAGTATGACGCTATTCACATACAAACCAAAAGACGTCTTTAATAGACCTTCCGCATTACTTGAAGTTTTTAAAAAAGCGCAGAGCCCTTGCCAATTTATAATATGCAACTGAGTTCCCCAGTCAGGATCCCTTGTAAAGTACTCACCTTTTCCTCGAAAATAATCAGGAAGTTCTCTTTTACTCAACGCAATCTTGAAATTATTAGTCATTACAGTTGCTCCCTGCCCTAGTGTGCTGTTCGCGAAATAAATTTCTGAGTAATTCGTCTACACTTCAAACG
>NZ_JBSVWN010000136.1:0-1529 GCF_054071325.1 Pseudomonas sp. SDO5215_S409
CTTTGGCTCAAACGCCTGGAGTCGGAGCGTTTCAAAACATCGCCCGATGCCACGGACGAAGCGATTATCCTCAGCGTTCAGGAACTGAACTGGTTGCTCGACGGTTTTGATCTCTGGCGCAACCGCCCTCATCAAGTTTTGACCCCGCGCTACGTGGCGTGACCCGGTATAATCCGGGCAATGATTTCCCTGCCCGATGACCTTCCTGATGATCCCGTGCTGCTCAAGCAACTGCTGCTTGAGGCGCTCAATCGCCAGGAGGAATCGGCTGAGGCTTATCAGACCCACATCGTCGACCTGAAAGAACAGATCAAGCTGTTGCGCGACCGCCTGTTTGGGCGTAAGTCCGAGCAAACCGTTGAGCCCAATACGCCGCAGCTAGCGTTGTTCAACGAACCTGAAAGCGAGCCGATGCCTTCAGTCGGTGACGCTGATGAAGAGATCGTTGAGCCGACAGCACGCCGTGGCAAACGCAAGCCGTTGCCGGCCGATCTGCCGCGTATCGAAGTCATCCACGAACTGCCCGAACACGAACTGACCTGTGCCTGCGGTTGCCGCAAACATGCCATCGGCGAAGAGACCAGCGAGCAACTGGACATCGTGCCGATGCAGATCCGGGTCATCAAACATATCCGCAAGGTGTACGGTTGCCGTGGCTGTGAAACGGCGCCGGTCACCGCCGACAAGCCCGCTCAGTTGATCGAAAAGAGCATGGCCAGCCCGAGCGTATTGGCCATGCTGCTGACCACCAAATATGTCGACGGTTTGCCGCTGCATCGGTTTGAGACCGTACTCAGCCGTCATGGGATCGATATCCCGCGACAGACCTTGGCTCGCTGGGTAATCCAGTGCAGCGAACACTTCCAACCGTTGCTTAACTTGATGCGTGATCGATTACTGGAAAGCCCGGTGATCCACTGTGATGAAACTCGCGTGCAGGTACTGAAAGAGCAGGATCGAGACCCGACCAGCCAGTCCTGGATGTGGGTGCAAGCCAGCGGCCCGCCGGATCGCAAAGTCGTGTTGTTTGATTACACGTCCAGTCGTGCGCAGGAGGTGCCGCTGCGCTTGCTGGACAGTTATCGCGGCTATGTCATGACCGACGATTACGCCGGCTATAACGCCTTGGCGTTGCAGCCGGGTGTGGAGCGCCTGGCGTGCATGGCCCATGCACGCCGCAAGTTCGTTGACGCGCAAAAAGTGCAGCCCAAGGGTAAAACCGGAAGGGCCGATATCGCGCTGACGATGATCAACAAGCTGTACGGCATCGAACGCGAGCTCAGGGACGTCAGCGATGAACAGCGATTTATCGGTCGTCAGGAAAAGAGCCTGCCGATCCTGGCGCAACTGAAAAGCTGGCTGGATAAAACCCAGTCGCAGGTGACAGCCCAAAGTGCGTTGGGCAAGGCCGTGCATTATCTGGCGAATAACTGGAGCCGGCTGGAACGCTATGTCAAAGCAGGTTACTTGCCCATCGACAACAATGCGGCCGAAAGAGCGATCAAACCGTTTGTC
Organism: Pseudomonas sp. SDO5215_S409; assembly: GCF_054071325.1. Taxonomy (NCBI): domain Bacteria; kingdom Pseudomonadati; phylum Pseudomonadota; class Gammaproteobacteria; order Pseudomonadales; family Pseudomonadaceae; genus Pseudomonas; species Pseudomonas sp. SDO5215_S409. The sequence continues at coordinate 1,516 of NZ_JBSVWN010000136.1, forward strand.
ATCGGGCGTAAGGC
>NZ_JBSVWN010000137.1:0-1518 GCF_054071325.1 Pseudomonas sp. SDO5215_S409
ACATACACCCAACCATCGCGCAGTTGGCGCAGGGTGTAGCTGCGGGTTTTCAGGGCGGGTGGCGTGTTTGACCAGCCTTTGGGGAGAGGATGAGGTCCTTGGTTATCGCCCTTGTGCAACGGCGACTCGTCCAGCGCATAACGCACCGGAAACAGGGCGACTTCTGCCGCCATCAAGGCGCACTGCCCCATGGCCATCGGGGCGTTGGTGAAGGCTTGGTTGCGCCTGGCCCTTCGCAGTTGGGCATCGGTGACGGGCGGGTTCATCGCACTTCCTTGTTCATTTCGACGACGAGACAGGCGTTGTCCATTTGCTGCAAACGCCGCTCGGGGGGCAGTTTCAGCGCGTCGGGCGTTCGGGCCAGCCATTGTTGGTAGGGGCCATCGGCTCGACCTATGAACCCCGCCCCCCAACGCAGGCTGTGTTCGACCCAGACCGCGAGGCTGCGCTCACTGACAAGGCCCCAGGCGTGCGCCTCATCCAGGCACGTGTCGAACCATCGGGCCAGCTGGCGGTGATCGATGCGCCCGAGGTGTTCGGCATGGCTTTGCACAAAGCTGTCGTACAGCCGCTCCGTGAATCGCCAGCGTGCAGCGTGCTCCAGCGCGGCGAGTTGCCTATCGCCCAGATGAACAGGGGTTTCGCCACCCTCAAGAAGCGGCGCGGCACGCACAAACCTTTGCCACGCGCCCGGCGCCACAGGCTCCCAGCGATGTCGGAGGTCGGGCACATGCCAGGTTTCTATCGGGCCCAGTACGCCGTCCAAATGCGCGCCTTGATAACTGCCCAGCCAATGACGCGCCACCAATGGGTCGGCAAAGCGCAGCAAACCGCTGCTGCCCAGCGCATCCGGTGGAGCGAGGAAGCGTCGCAAGTGATTTGCTACCGCATTCAGGGGGGCCCGACTGTACAACAGGCAGGTATCCGGAGGCGCGATTGTCTGTTTGAGGATTTTACCGAGCAGGCGGGAGCCTGCTTGAACACCCACCAGTATCGGGCCGAGATCATGCAGGTCTGACCAACGTGTGCCCAGGTATAACGGGGCTATGTCGAGCGGTTCGTCTTGCAGGTACAAGCGGGCAATGGCATCGGGGCGCAGCACACCGTCGATCAGCAGAAAATTGGCCTGAGGCGTCGTGTTCATCGGTTCTTATCCTTTTCGGCCTGGGCCTTCGCAAATCTCGCAACGCGGCGTTGCGCGCAGCAAGGCGTGCCGCTGCGCCGCGACCAGCAGCGCACCGGGTTTGTCCCTATCGGCGGGTCGTAAAGGCCCTGGCAAGAGCGGCAAGGCACCCGTGCCACTGCCGGGGACGCCGCCAGAGTTCACATTGACCACCGGGCCACTGACGGTCACGCCGTTGCCGTCGACCTTGATAAAGCTGCCGGCGGCCTTGAAGGTGATTTCGCTGCCGGCCTCGATCACCATTTTCATGCCGCTGCTCAGGTGGATTTCCTGCCCCGCTTCGATGAACTGGCCCGTGCCGATCTTGATGTGCTGATTCACCGCAACGCTCAGGT
>NZ_JBSVWN010000138.1:0-1484 GCF_054071325.1 Pseudomonas sp. SDO5215_S409
CTAATGGGCCTCATTTTAAGGCTTGGAGGTGTCTACGAAACTAGGGGCGATTCAGGACACGGGTAGTCACATGTTGCGAATTTTCTCGCTTTCTTTCAGCACGAACTCAAATCCGATACCTGCACTTTTCAGCAGGTCAGTGACTCGGTCTACAAAGGTTTCGCCTTGTGCTGGCAGCTCATACAAACCGTTAACTCGGATGATTGGTAGCTTGTCTTTCGCTGGCGGGTAGCTTTCCAGCAGCTCTCCGCTCTCAATGAAAGCAACGTAGCTGTTGATCTTTTCTTGAAGCAGTAGCAGGTGTTCGCCTTGTTGCGCTTTATCACCCCACTCAAGGTGGTCAGTGATTACCAAAATTACGTTTTTAGGCTCCCACTCGGGCACCGCAATAATATCGACTACTTTTGTTTCGGTGATGGACATGTCTGCTCCCTCAGAGGGTTGGGTCGGGTCGAATGATGTCAATTCTGGTAGGTGGAATTCTGGTGCCTCCGGGGAAGCCGGGTTTTCCTTTACCTACAACCGTACCACCCGTTTTCTCAATTTCAGGAAAGGCCGATTTCTGATTCTTGGTCAATGGCGCTGTATCGGATGATTTGCATTCGACACATGAGAGTTCACCGTCAGCGTCTCGCCCAATCATATCAACTCGGGTTTTAACCCCGTTGTCGGCTTTAACTGTAACCTCGCGGGCTGCCTCGGGTCTGATTTTGCTGTACTCCTCGAAGGATTCGTCTTCGTACTCTTTGCCTCTCTGCTTGTTCTTTTGCAGTTGCGTGCTAAGCACGATGTAGAAAGGCTCAATACCCGAGTCAGGGAACCAGATAATTGCATCTTGGAATTCAGGTGGATGTGCAGGGTTCGCCAACACCGTGTCAGCTTGTGCGGTCGGGGGATTTTTCCCAACATTTCCATGCTGATCACCCTGTGTTCTCCTGCTCAAAAAGTGAGCAGAGTCAGTTGAACATCTGGGTCAGTTTTCAGTCGGCAGAAGAGCCTCTACTGGGTCAGTTTTCGGTCAGCGGCAACAGGTAAAAATCGACCCCACCCTTTTACCAACAATCAAATTTCACCCACAAAAAAACCGGCCATCTAGGCCGGTTTTTTTCACGTGTCTCTCGTCAAACCAACCTGACGCAAGACCTGATTGAGTGGAGCGGGTAGAGGGAATCGAACCCTCAACTAAAGCTTGGGAAGCTTTCGTTTTGCCACTAAACTATACCCGCTCAAAGCGGCTGACTTTGTACCAGATGTACGCGCCGATTTGAAGTTTTTCTTTTGAAAATGTGCAGGTTGCGTGCATTTTCCTTCTCGAGCGGGTCCGTTGAAGGTGGGAGCCAGTGCGTTCCCACCTGTGTTTCTGCGCCTCAAGAAGCCAGCGCAGGGTGCGGCTGGCCCTGTGGGTATCGCAAGCGAGCCGGTTGTTGCTCCGATCGTGTCCCTGGAAGTGGTGTAACTCATCATGGCCTTGGCCGCTGAGTTTG
>NZ_JBSVWN010000139.1:0-1448 GCF_054071325.1 Pseudomonas sp. SDO5215_S409
GGCGGATTCAACCGGTCGTCGCAACACCTTTATCGAGGTGTTTATGGGACGACCCGCAGGATGGATGCAAAAATTGACGGGCCGGGGAGCGATGCGTTCTCCAGGTGCGCCGTCACTTCGTAATGAGATTGAGCGGCTGTTTTGGGTGCAGATAGCGACAGGCATCACAAGCGAAAAGGCAGCACAAGCCGTTGGCGTATCAACAGCGGTGGGTACACGCTGGTTCCGTCATCGAGGCGGGATGCCATTATTCATGTCGAACCACATTTCAGGACGATACTTATCGTTCGCAGAGCGAGAAGAGATTGGGCTGCTTAGAGCGCAAAGTGTTGGCGTTCGTGAGATTGCCCGTCGCCTTGGACGAAGCCCATCGACAATTTCACGGGAGCTGATACGTAACGCTGCAACTCGTTGCGGTCGGCTTGAGTATCGAGCGTCAGTCGCGCAATGGAAGGCTGAACTGGTGGCCAAGAGGCCGAAACCAGCGAAACTGGTCACTAACCCGCGACTGCATCAGTACGTACGCGATCATCTTGAGGGCGAGGTTCAAGACGCCAATGGTGGTGAAATTTCTGGGCCTCGACCAGCGCCCTTCAAAGGCCGAAATAAACCGCATCGCAGTGACCGTAAATGGGTCAATGGCTGGTCGCCCGAACAGATCACCAACCGGCTCCAAATCGATTTTCCGGATGATGAGTCCATGCGCATCTCTCATGAAGCCATATATCAGGCGCTCTACATTCAGGGGCGAGGAGCACTCAAGCGCGAACTGGTGAGCTGCCTGCGCTCAGGACGCGCATTGCGTGTGCCAAGAGCCAGAGCGCAGGCCAAAGCGTGGGCACACGTCAGCGAGGACGTCATGATCTCCAGTCGCCCTGCTGAGGTAGAAGATAGGGCTGTGCCCGGGCATTGGGAGGGCGACCTGATCATCGGCCTGAATCGTTCTGCGATTGGAACTCTGGTCGAGCGCTCAACTCGATTTACCATGCTTGTCCATCTGCCTCGCGAGAAAGGTTATGGGCTAATTCCCCGCACAAAGAACGGCCCGGCGCTGGCCGGCTATGGGGCTGTTAGTATGGCCAACGCATTGAAGAAAACAGTGGCTGACCTTCCCATCGAACTGTGGCGATCTTTGACCTGGGATCGTGGAAAGGAACTGTCGGATCACGCTCGATTTACCATCGAATCCGGAGTAAAGGTTTTCTTTGCTGATCCACATAGTCCATGGCAGCGCGGCACAAACGAAAATACGAACGGCCTTCTACGGCAATACTTCCCGAAAGGCACTGACCTCTCTCGTTGGAGTGCGCAAGAAATACAGGCGGTAGCTCATGTACTTAACACTAGACCTCGAAAAACACTCGGCTGGAAAACACCTGCCGAAGCACTGAATGAGTATCTAAAGTCTGTACAACAATCCAGTGTTGCGACGACCGGTTGAATCCGCC
>NZ_JBSVWN010000140.1:0-1367 GCF_054071325.1 Pseudomonas sp. SDO5215_S409
TCCGATACGGTTTCAGGGGCAGTATCACGATCATGAGACGGGGCTGCATTACAACAGACATCGATACTATGATCCTGCAATTGGTCGCTTTGTCAGCCAAGACCCGCTCGGCTATGCGGGTGGATTGAACCTGTTTGAATACGCTACAAACCCGTTGAATTGGGTCGACCCGTTGGGACTGGCTAGAAAAGGTGGACAATCAGGAGGCACTCCTAAACAGGCTCAATCCAAGGTGAGAAAAGGCCAGGCACCGGCAGAAATTACCCGTATTGATGAACCAGAACAGAGTGTACCGAGTAGTCAATGGCATGCGCATTGTAAATGTGGATCGGGATACAATGTTGATGGTTCAGTACATGACAAGGGTAAAGGTGACGTAACGTTCTCGAAGAAAACAAAAGAATGGCTTAATAATCACGGATGGAGCATCCCCTGAAAATGAAGTTTACAGATTTCTATGGAAAAATAATTAGCAAGGAACCATATAATGATATGGGCGTATTTTTTGAGAGCTATGAAAGCTTTGAAGAGATTCCACTTGTATCAAGATATAGTCGCTTAAAGTTCTTAAAGGATGAGATGAGCGGCAGCGAGGTTTCTGATTTTCTAGCAGGGCTCGCTGTATTTATTTTAAATACTTTAAGGTTTTTAAAAGCATCAAAAAATAAAAATGTTTTTTTTGCCGTGACTTTTACAGATTTTGAAGGGGTGGAGGAGCAAGGCGTACTTATACCTAATATATTTATTTATCCAAATCCAGCCTCAATCGGTTTTTTGGAAAAAATACGAGAAAATGATAGAGGGCTTGAGTCGCGGGAGATGAAAGAAGTAAAAGTGCATTTTACTAACTGCGGAGTAGAAACTGTATTTGATTTTTATGAAAGTAGATTTTATGACACCGCTTGCGCTGAGGAAATTATAAGAGTCTTTGCTGTTCCCAGGACTTGTTAAGTGTAAAGTATTCGGCTGAGTAACCTGGTCAACGGAGTGACAACATGAAAGACGCAATCCGCTTGGGCGACTCCACCACCCACGGTGGCAAGGTGCTCGAAGCATTCTCCCGAACCGATCTCAACGGCAAGCCGATTGCCGGGCTCGGTCACAAGGTTAGTTGTCCGTTGTGTAAGGGGATTTTTCCGATTGCCGAGGGCAGCAGCACCTACACCGTCAATGGCACGCCCATCGCGCTCGATGGTATGAAAACCGCTTGTGGTGCTGCGCTGATTGCCAGCGGGCCGAAAGGAGCCGTTATAAGCTGAATACTTATTCTGTGCATTGCTTAGACTTCATAATTGAAAGCGTACGCTTTCGTCCTAGGGATGGTCTGAAGTAGGCCACTATGTTTCGACAGCCGAGCCATAGACGCT
>NZ_JBSVWN010000141.1:0-1321 GCF_054071325.1 Pseudomonas sp. SDO5215_S409
GGGCTAATGAGATGGTCACCCCCAACACCCTGTGAGGGCTACGCTTTCACGGGGTGTTTTGTTTTCGGAGGCCATCACCATGAGCGAGTCAGCACTGATCGGTATCGATCTCGGCAAACATACTTTCCACCTGCACGGCCAGGATAAGTCGGGTCGCGAGGTGTTTCGCAAAAAATGCTCACGGGCGCAGATGATGCAGTTTTTCAGCAATGCGCCGAGCTGTGTCGTGGTGATGGAGGCCTGCGCAGGGTCGCATTTTGTCGCTCGCCAACTGATGGCGATGGGACACACGACCAAGCTGATCTCCCCGCAGTTCGTTAGGCCCTTCGTCAAGGGCAACAAAAATGACTTCGTCGACGCTGAGGCAATCTGCGAAGCCGCTTCCCGCCCATCCATGCGCTTCGTTACGCCTAAAACCCAATCCCAACAAACCCTGTCTGTGCTGCATCGGATGCGCGAATCATTGGTGCGTGACCGCACCAAAACGGCTAATCAGATGCACGGTTTTCTGCTGGAGTTTGGGGTCAGCCTGCCCAAGGGATTGGCCATCATGAAGCGTTTGGCGAGCGTTTTGGCCGAGCACGAATTACCCGTTCGTCTGACCGTCTTATTGCAGCGCCTGCACGATCACTTCGTCTATCTGGATGAGCAAATCAAAGCGCTGGATAAAGAGCTGGCGGGCCAACTGGCCGACGATGATCTGGGCAGTCGTTTGCTGAGCATGCCGTGTGTCGGCCCGATCACCGCCAGCCTGCTGGCTGTGGAGATGGGCGATGGCAAGCAGTACCGATGCAGTCGGGACTTTGCTGCCTCCGTTGGCTTGGTGCCCAGGCAGTACAGCACGGGCGGCAAGGCCAATTTGCTGGGGATCAGCAAGCGGGGTGACAAGCACCTGCGACAACTGTTGGTGCAATGTTCCAGGGTCTATATGCAGAGGCTGGATCACCAGAAAGGCGCTCTGGCTGACTGGGTTAAAGCCTTGCTCAGTCGACGACATTCAAATGTCGTGGCCTGTGCCTTGGCTAACAAACTGGCGCGTATCGCTTGGGCTATAGCCGCTCGCCATACGCAATATGAAGCAGGGCCAGACGCTTTGAACGCCTGACCCTGCCGTTGTTGCAGTACCACGATTCACCCTTCAGGTTTTGCGATAGCTGAACAACAGATGATGTGAACGGCACACCGGCCTGGCGAAGATCCTGACATAAAAATCGGCTTCAGAAGCCGACGGGCTTTTAAGGATCGTCAGGCGCGACTCTCATCGTGGCGCTGGGGCATGCCCCAAACAGACGCCGGATAGATTTAAGCAAGCCAACCACAC
>NZ_JBSVWN010000142.1:0-1280 GCF_054071325.1 Pseudomonas sp. SDO5215_S409
AGCGTCTATGGCTCGGCTGTCGAAACATAGTGGCCTACTTCAGACCATCCTTAAGCGCGCAGCGGCGGTGGCCCTTTACCGAGGACACACTGGATGACCACCGCCAACGCCGTGCACTACTGGCGCTCGCCGCTACTGCCGGGTGCCGACCTGCTCACGGCCACTTACCGGCAACACCGCTTCGCGGCCCACTGGCACGACACCTACACCGTGTCGGTGATCGAGGCTGGAGCGGAGTGTTACGACTATTGCGGCCGCCGCCACGTGGCTGACGCAGGTTGTGTACCGGTGCTCAACCCGGGCGAGGTGCACACCGGCTCGCCAGCCATCGACGGTGGCTGGCGTTATCGGGTGTTTTACCTGCCCGTCGAATTTTTGCAGCGGGTGATGGACGACGTCAGTGATCGCCCGTGCCCCATGCCGTGGTTTCGCGATGACATCCTGCGCGATGCCGAACTGACCCGCCGCTTGCTGGTGGCGCACCGGGCCTTGCAATGCAGCGATGATGGACTGGGCGCCGAACAGGCCTTGCTTGACGCGGTTTCATTGCTGCTGACACGGCACGCGGGGCAGCGGCCGTTGATCGCCGATCTTCCCAGGGACAAGGCGCGCGTGGGGGTGATGAAGGCGCGCCTGATGGCCGAACTCGCCGAGCCCTTGACCTTGAGCGAGCTGGCGGGGGAGGTGGGGTTGTCGACCTTTCATGCCGCGCGGATGTTCAGCCGTGAGACGGGGTTGGCGCCCCATGCATGGCGTAACCAATTTCGGCTTAACCTGGCCTTGCAGCCCTTGCGCCAAGGCGTTGCCCCCACCGAGGTTGCCAGTGCCAGCGGGTTTGCCGATTTGAGCCATTTCACCCGGCATTTCAAGAAAAGCTTTGGGGTGAGCCCGGGGCGTTGGCGTTGAGGTTTTTAGTCCTCGTTCGGGTTGGTGGCTTGTGGCCATTATGCGCAAGAAGTTGCGCACTCAAATGTGGATAACCCTGTGTATACATTCATGCAGGCCTTACGCATCAAGGTCTGTAGACGAGTGCGCAAGAAGTTGCGCAGTACTGCGCAACTTCTTGCGCACTTTTTAGGGGTTTTGGCCCCTTCAACGCGGGTTGGTTCGTCGCAATGTTTATCAACGTCTTGTTTTATAAGGATAAACTTTTTGTTGGCACGATGCTTGATTGGAGGTTTGCACCCAACGAGGCAATTTCGCCTCCGGGCACTCTTATTTTTCAAGCAAGGAGCACCGCAATGGCTACGCCAGCGTATATGTCCATCACCGGCACCAAA
>NZ_JBSVWN010000143.1:0-1207 GCF_054071325.1 Pseudomonas sp. SDO5215_S409
AGCGTCTATGGCTCGGCTGTCGAAACATAGTGGCCTACTTCAGACCATCCCTAGCCATTTCTTCAGCTGAACCTAAGCCGGTAACACCGTCCACCGCCTTGTCGTATGCCCAATCCAGAACCGCCATCATTTTGTTTGGGGTAATGTCTTTTTCCGTGATCATGTAAATCCTTCAATTCACGATTGCCTATTGGATTGGAGAGGCTACCGCACTCGGCAACTCAACCTTTAGCTATCGACGCTTTGAAAAAAACCTTGAGTCCTAAGTGACACTCCTGAGACGGCATCAGTTCGCGTTCAAGCCGCTATCACGGGTCAAAAGGCGAACTTTCCAATGGATTTCCTTCACCATCATTTCGTCCTTGCCGGTATGTTTGTCAGCGATTTCCAGGATGCTGAACCTGAAATTCTCCGCGAAATCCTTCCCGCGCTTGGTGTGCAATTCCCGAATTCGGGTGTTCCCACCATGCCCGTTGTTTGCGTAGTTTGACCATCAATCCCACAAGCCACCTGTACCGGTTGCTGAACCCACATAAAGCTGTTCTTCACCCTTGGTTCGGTCAGAAATCAGGTAGACGCCTGCCACACTCGATAGAGCCGTCTGCCATGACTCCAAGGCTTGATTGACGATGATCTTCAACTCGCCATGGGATATGTCTACTTCTTTGAAGCCGGGGAATCTGCCAATAGTCATGGGTTTTTCAAGAATAGATGACACAACCATGCTTTTGATGCACGTTTCCAGCCATAGATAATTCATTCGCGGCTTCGTGTAGTCGAGGATCAAGCGTCCTTCCAACTCGGTAAATTCTGGTACTCGGCGGTAATCGTAGGCGAAGTCACGGTTTTCCTTCTTTACCTTTGAGTCGTTTAGCTTCAACGAGTCGTAAACGCCAGCCAGTAGCCATTTCTTCGTGCCGGGCAGTTCGACCAATCCTATGACGTACTCACACTCAAAATTCCTACGAGACTGCCACGACTGCCATTCATCAAAATTACCGGCTAGGTACACGTCCATAGGATGTTCCAACCCATTGTGCTGGGCTAAATGCACCTTCGTATTTTTGATTGATAGAGAGGGTAGGAGGCTGGTGAGCAGCTGAATCAGCATTTGGCGACTCTGATTAGTTTGTGGATGGCAATTGGCAAGGAGTAACCGTCCGGCCAGCACCCTCTGCTGACAGCCCTCCAAATTGGCCAAGATAGT
>NZ_JBSVWN010000144.1:0-1061 GCF_054071325.1 Pseudomonas sp. SDO5215_S409
CGGTGACGCTCCGCGTCACCCATGCGCAGGACCTGAACCTCGCACCCGCATCGGGGACGCGGAGCGTCCCGGGCTGCATTCCCACGCAGAGCGTGGGAACGATCGTGGGGTTACGGACCCGGTGGCTTGGGTAGGAGATCCCCCGCCGAGGTCCGATATACCCGGTCTTGTTTACCTGCCACCTACTCGCATGCAGGCGAGTGGGCCTTATTCAATCTGTGCAAACCGCTCAATCTCCGGCTGTTCACGGTGCTCCGCCTGCCACAAGTCGTAGGCGCTTTGCATCGACAACCACAACCGCGCCTTGCTGACACCTGCACGTTCCAGCCTTACGGCAAGGTCGGGGCTGATGGGCGCGCGGCCATGCAGGATTCTTGAAAACGTCTCCCGGGCAAAACCGAGACGCCGAGCCATTTCAGTGATGGTGATACCCAGCGCCGGCAGCACGTCTTCAAGGAGTATTTCGCCAGGGTGAGGAGGGGTGTGCATAGCCATGTGGAAACCTCAGCTCAGTGGTAATCAAGATAATCAACCAGTTCGACCTGATCGGCGAACATACGAAAAATGATGCGCCAGTTACCGCTGATGCTGACCGACCAAAAGTCTGCCAGGTCGCCTTTGAGTCGGTGGAACCGCCAGCCGGGAAGATTCAGTTCGTCCCAGTGTTCGGCTTTATCCAGAACAAACAACATGCGCTTTAGGCGTTTCGCGTGATCGGCGTTGATGCCTTTGGTTGATCCGGTCTCATAAAAGGCCCTCAGGCCCTTATGCTTCCAGCTGACGATCATTGCGCGATTGTGATGTGATACATCACGCCCTGCAATGGCTTTGCATCGGGTTTGAAGGTCAGATTCATGGTGCCCTGCCGGTGACATGATTCGGACGGGAAAGGCTAGAGAGGTGGATTCCGAGCGACAACCTTAAAGGCCTGTCGGAAAAATCCGTGTGAGGTAACTCGATGAAGGTGTTCTCGTCCCCATGCGCAGGACCTGAACCTCGCACCCGAATCGGGACGCAGAGCGTCCCGGGCTGCATTCCCACGCAGAGCGTGGGAACGATCG
>NZ_JBSVWN010000145.1:0-1058 GCF_054071325.1 Pseudomonas sp. SDO5215_S409
GCCTGCCTGACGGCAGGCCGTTACCGGCCCGCACACAAAAAATCTGACAGTCCCGGTGTTTTTTACGTCTCAGCTTGCGGTAGATACATATCGATCTGAAATAACGAGGTGTCTACGATGCCGAGGGCAGTCCACGGCGTCTAAAGTGTCAGATCAGCTCGATACGAGACTTTTACAGATAAATCAATATCAGCGCGACAATACCAATGTGATACTACCACAAGAACATATCGATATCGTCTAGAGCATCCGCGATTTGCCCTGAGATGATGTTGTCATCTAGATGTTCACGAAGAGCAATGAGTACTTTTTCTTTATCAAGCTGGCAGTGAGTCCTTGCTATATGTCCAAGACAAGTTTCTGCACCCCCTCTAACATCAGGGCTTTCGTTGCTGAGGAATTCTAAGCATGTATTCTGTGCCCATCTCCAATCAGAATCATTTAAAGCAACGGAGACGAGTGCCTCACAAATGACCTTAACATCCCTCGAAGCAAAAGCTTTTTCTAAAGCTCGCTTATTATAAGGTGGAAAATCTTGATAGTTAATTATCGCTTCTCACCAGTAAGAATATTACCTTTACGATCAACCATACCGGCCTGTTGCAAGGCTTTTTGCATGCCTGGATGCAAATCACGCCAAGAGCGGGCATGGCCGTGATAAATCGTATCTAGCGTTTTTTCAAAAAAAAAACTTTTAGAATCATAGTCAATTCCGACTCGGCGAGGAGATGTCGGTTTAACTTGAATCGAAAAATCTAGCGCTTCCTGACCATTAACCGGAACACGACTCTTAACTGCTTTATCGACTTTCCCGTGGTAGAGAGCAGCTTCATAGTCCAATCAGCGCATGGCGCCTGCACTTTCACCGGCAGCTCCTGTCGCGCTTGCACCAGTGGCTTAAGCTATTTTCATCAAAGGCATCTTTCAAAATAGAACGAACGCTGTCGTCCAACTCCTGAGCGACAAAACGTTCTATTAATGTGCCGCCACTGCTCATAACCATTCCTAAGGATGGTCTGAAGTAGGCCACTATGTTTCGACAGCCGAGCCATAGACGC
>NZ_JBSVWN010000146.1:0-1013 GCF_054071325.1 Pseudomonas sp. SDO5215_S409
AATGTCGGCGGGCCATCCACAGGTTCGACAGGGCGAACAGCGTCACCATCTGAGCCGTGTTTTTCATCAAGCCTCGAAAGCGCACTTTCGTATAGCCAAACTGGCGCTTGATCACTCGAAATGGATGCTCAACCTTGGAGCGTACCTGAGCCTTGGCTCTCTCGATTTTGCGTATCGCTTTGTACAACGCGCTGCGTTTACCGTGTTTTTTGTAGGTGCTGCGCCGGGCGGCAACCTGCCAGATAACCTGGCGTCCCGCATGCTCTTCGCGCTTCTCTACACCGGTATAGCCCGCATCAGCGCAGACCACGTTCTCAGCACCGTGTAACAGTTTGGCGACTTGGGTTACATCAGCGATGTTGGCTGCCGTGACCACCACGCTGTGCACCAGTCCAGAGTCATCGTCGACACCAATGTGCGCTTTGGCACCGAAGTAATACTGGTTGCCCTTCTTCGTCTGGCGCATTTGCGGGTCGCGTTTACCGTCTTTGTTCTTGGTCGAACTGGGCGCGTGAATCAGCGTGGCATCGACGATGGTGCCTTGTCGCAGCGACAAGCCACGGTCGCCCAGATAGCCATTGATCACGCCGAGAATGCCAGTGGCTAACTCATGCTTTTCCAGCAGGCGGCGGAAGTTGAGAATGGTGGTTTCGTCCGGGATCCGCTCCAGGCTCAGGCCGGAAAACTGGCGCAAGATCGTCGTCTCGTAAAGCGCCTCCTCCATCGCCGGGTCGCTGTAACCGAACCAGTTCTGCATCAGGTGCACGCGCAGCATCGCCATCAATGGATACGCCGGACGGCCTCCTTCGCCCTTCGGATAGTGCGGTTCGATCAGGGTGATCAAACCCTTCCAGGGCACCACCCGATCCATCTCGATCAGGAACAACTCCTTGCGGGTCTGCTTGCGCTTGCCAGCGTACTCGGCGTCGGCGAAGGTCATCTGCTTCATCGGGAAACTCGGGCAACGGGATCGGCGTATTTCACCATATTTGGAAGTCTTCTTCAGGATTTCC
>NZ_JBSVWN010000147.1:0-992 GCF_054071325.1 Pseudomonas sp. SDO5215_S409
TGCGGCGTGTCGGGTGCAGTGCATGCGGCAAGCGAATGGAGGCAGTCAGTTGGCTTGACCGCTATTCGCGCATGACCAAGCGCCTGACCGAAGCCGTGATCCAGGCCTGCCAACGTCTGCCCACCTTGCACGTCGCCGAGCTGTTTGGTTTGCACTGGGACAGCGTGCGCCTACTGGAGCGACGGGCGCTACAAGCCGCACTGGAGAGGCTGCCGAGGGCTCAGCCCAGGCGCTTGGTGATGGATGAATTTGCGTTGTTCAAAGGCCATCGCTACGCCAGCGTGGTGCTGGATGCTGATACCCGCCGGGTGCTTTGGATTGGCGAAGGCCGCAGCCGAGCAGCTGTCAGACCGTTCTTTGAGCAATTGGGGCCACAGGGCTGTGCGCAGATCGAAGCTGTGGCAATGGACATGAACACCGCATTTGACCTGGAGGTACGCCAACACTGCCCTCAGGCACGGGTGGTGTATGACCTGTTTCATGTGGTCGCCAAATATGGTCGGGAAGTGATTGACCGGGTGCGGGTCGATGAAGCCAACCGCCTTCGTGATGACAAACCTGCCCGCAAGGTGATCAAGCAGGCACGGTGGCTGCTGCTGCGTAATCCGGAGAACCTCAAGCGCGAGGATCAGCGGGTACATCTGCACGATCTGCTGGCTGCCAATCAGTCGTTGATGACGGTGTATCTGATGAAGGCAGAGCTCAAAGCGTTGTGGTCACCCACCTGTGCCTGGCGCTGGCGAACAGCCTGGAAGCAGTGGTTACGACTGGCTGATGAAAGCGCAATACCGGCGCTGAAGCAGTTTGCCAAACGCTTGAAGAGCTACTGGCGCGGCATCCTGAGTAGGGTGCGCTGGCCCATGCACACGGGGCAGCTGGAGGGTATCAACAACCGGATCAAAGTGATCAAGCGAATGGCCTACGGCTACCGGGACAGCGAATTCTTTTTCATGAAGATCAAGAATGACTTTCCCGGTAATCCGTGAAGAACC
>NZ_JBSVWN010000148.1:0-983 GCF_054071325.1 Pseudomonas sp. SDO5215_S409
TATGCCAACCAAAAAGAAACCCTTGCGTGACCTGCCCAAAATCCCCAAAGAGCTGCTGGAGCAGTTCGGTGAGGGCCTGATGACCGCAGAAGCTATCGAGGATGCCTCTGCGGCGTTCAAGAAGGCCCTGATCGAGCGCGCGCTGCATGCCGAGCTTGGTCACCACCTGGGCTATCCGCCGGGCGCGCAGCGCCCAGAGGATGAAAGCAACCAGCGCAACGGCAAGACTGGCAAGACGGTTTTGACCGGCGATGGCCCGCTGCGGCTGGAAATCCCGCGCGATCGAGACGGCAGTTTTGCGCCCATTCTGATCCCTAAGCACGAGCGGCGGTACACCGGTTTCGATGACAAGATCATCGCCATGTACGCCCGTGGAATGACGGTCAGAGAGATCCGAGCTTTTTTGTCCGAGCAGTATGGAACCGACGTTTCACCCGATTTCATCAGCTCTGTGACAGGCGAGGTCATGGAAGAGATTGGCGCATGGCAACAGCGGCCACTTGAGCCCATGTACCCGGTCATTTTCTTCGACGCGCTGCGGGTGAAGATCCGCGAAGAGGGCCTAGTGCGCAACAAGGCCATTTACCTGGCCCTGGGCGTTCTTCCCGATGGGACGCGGGATATCCTGGGCATCTGGATCGAGAACACCGAGGGTGCGAAGTTTTGGATGAAGGTCTTTAACGATCTCAAGACGCGCGGTGTCGAAGATGTGCTGATTGCCGTGACCGATGGCCTCAAAGGCATGCCAGAGGCTCTCAGTGCCGTGTTTCCAGAGACGACATTGCAAACGTGCATCGTGCACCTGATCCGCAACAGCCTCGACTACGCGGCTTGGGACAAGCGACGGGCTCTGGCCAACGAGCTGAAACCGATTTACCAAGCCATCAATGCCGAAGCAGCCGCGCAAGCGCTCGATGAGTTTGAGAGCGGGCCGTGGGGTGAGAAATATCCGACGGTGGTGGCTGCCTGGAGGCGCGCCTGGG
>NZ_JBSVWN010000149.1:0-966 GCF_054071325.1 Pseudomonas sp. SDO5215_S409
TTGAAGCTGGCCGGGATTGTTCTTATTAAAGAGCGGCCCAAGGGCAGCTTCCAACCTCCCGAACCCCGTAAATCTTATGGCTACACCGAGGCACACCGGCGTCAGTTGCCGGAACAACATTACCCCAGTTGCCTGACCGACGCAGAATGGACGCAGGTCGCTGATTTTTTTGAAGTATCGGGCGGTCGTGGCGTCCCCCCCCCGGCACTCCAGGCGCACGCTTCTGGAGGCTTGCTGCTATGTCGTGCGCACGGGATGCTCGTGGCGAATGCTGCCTCGCGAGTTTCCGCATTGGGACAATGTCTATAAAACCTTCCGATGCTGGAGCGCTCAGGGCAAGTTCGAGCAAATGCATGATTGGCTTCGTGCCCAATGGCGAGAGCGGGTAGATCGTGATGAAAAACCGTCAGCTGCTGTTCTGGATTCTCAATCAACGCGTAGCTCGCCCCAAGGCGGTGAAAGTGGTTACGATGCAGGCAAGAAGATGAAAGGGCGCAAGCGCAGTCTCATC
Source organism: Pseudomonas sp. SDO5215_S409 (assembly GCF_054071325.1). Taxonomy (NCBI): domain Bacteria; kingdom Pseudomonadati; phylum Pseudomonadota; class Gammaproteobacteria; order Pseudomonadales; family Pseudomonadaceae; genus Pseudomonas; species Pseudomonas sp. SDO5215_S409. The sequence continues at coordinate 512 of NZ_JBSVWN010000149.1, forward strand.
GTTGATACCTTGGGCCTGCTCCTGGCAGTGAGCATCAGCGCAGCCAGCGTGCAGGATCGAGACGCTGCAGACGACGCAGTGACGGCCTCGATAGGCAAGTACCCATCCTTAAATACCCTGTTCGTCGACAGTGCCTATGCAGGAAAAGTGGGCCCAACGCACGCAGCACACTCATTCACTTGAGGTTCAAGTCATCCGGGGGCCAAACAATCGACGCACCTGGAAATGGCATCAGAACAAGGCGATTTGTTCACGGCAGCGCCGGTTACAAGCGGCTTTGTGGTGATGCCCAGGCAGCGGGTAGTGGAACGGACTCACGTCTGGAATGAGCGGGCCAGGCGGTTGATCATGCACCACGATCGGTTAATGGATGTGAGTGCGGCATGGGTGTGCTGGCCGAGGCACGGATGCTTGCTCGTCGACTTACTACTTGATTTTGTCTACACCCTCTTAGC
>NZ_JBSVWN010000150.1:0-945 GCF_054071325.1 Pseudomonas sp. SDO5215_S409
GTGAAAGGAACACCTTCCCTGTGGACAAATTTGTCCCTAACCCATTGGGGATTTACAACCTGTCCGGCAACGCCACGGACTGGGTCAATGACTGGTACGACAAGGACTATTACCGGCATTCCCCCGTCGATAATCCACAGGGACCAAATACGGGCATCAAACGAATTCGGCGTGGTGCAAATGTGCTAGAGGAACCTTCACGGAATGCCAGCACTGTTCGACGCTGGAATGATGAGCCCATCCAGCAAATTCATAATCCTGGTGCTAGTTTTCGCTGTGCCATTCAATCCGGAAAGCCGCTTTAACCCGCCCGAAAAAATGGCGCTCATCAGCGCCATTTTCTTGTTTCAATCTAAGCCAATCCATCAAACCGCCCGCTGTTGCGAGCCGCCAGTAATCTTTTTTCTTTACGCCAGGCGTTGCTTGGTTTCCACGCCTGTCGGGTCGAAGGCTCGGCTGATTGATTGATCACCAAACTATCAATAAACCAATTGAACTGGTTCTGTTCGTGGCCATCCAGTAGGGCGTTGATGCGCTCCAGGCTCTTCATGGCGTTGACCTTTTCCGCTTTTGGCGAACAGTGTTCGAGCACTTCGATAAAGTGCCGCCAAGTCCGTATTTCTGAGAGCAGAATGACCAGCGCCTTTTCTTGTTGTTCATTAAAGCTTTCAACAAACCCCTCGGTCAGTAGATAAATCATGGGGCCAAGCGTTTCAGGTGGCAGCAGGTCAAACGGCAGAAGTTGCTCCCTCACCTTGATGGTCTTATCAACACTATGAGCAAGCACGTAGCTGGCCAAGTTTTGCGCCTCGGCCTTGGACGCCGTACGTTTTTTCCACCAAATATCCATAGTAAAAGCGGTATCCTCAAAAGCTTCACCGATCAGTTTTCCGGGCGACGTCATCACCCGAAACAACCCCGAAGCCAAGTAACTAAACGCATCCT
>NZ_JBSVWN010000151.1:0-942 GCF_054071325.1 Pseudomonas sp. SDO5215_S409
GTGAAAGGAACACCTTCCCTGTGGACAAATTTGTCCCTAACCCATTGGGGATTTATAACCTGTCCGGCAATGCCACGGACTGGGTCAATGACTGGTACGACAAGGACTATTACCGGCATTCCCCCCTCGAAAACCCTCAAGGGCCAAGTACTGGCAGTGCACGAGTGTGGCGTGGATCAAATATGGGGGAGGATCCAATACTTAGCGCCAGCACTGTTCGTCGCTGGGAAGCTGAGCCAGTGCAGGATGGCTATTATCCTGGCATCAGTTTTCGTTGCGCCATTCAATCCGAGAAACCGCTATAGCCCTTCAAAAAATGGCGCTCATCAGCGCTATTTTTAATCAGATACTAAGCCAACCCATCAAATCGCCCGCTGTTGCGAGCAGCCAATAATCTTTTTTCCTTACGCCAGGCATTGCTTGGTTTCCAGGCCATTCGCGTGGAAGTATCGGTCGACGAGTTGATAGCCAAGCTATCAATAAACCAATTGAACTGGTTCTGTTCGTGGCTATCCAGTAATGCGTTGATGCGCTCCAGGCTCTTCATGGCGTTGACCTTTTCCGCTCTGGGCGAACAATGTTCGAGCACTTCGATAAAGTGCCGCCAAGTCCGTATCTCTGACAACAGAATGACCAGCGCCTTTTCTTGCTGTTCATTAAAACTTTCAACAAAGCCCTCGGTGAGCAGATAAACCATAGGACCAAGCGTTTCTGGTGGCAGCAAGCCAAAGGGAATCGGTTGCAGTCGGACTGTAATGACTTTATCGACGTGGTGATCTAGCACATAGCGAGCTAAATTAGCGGCCTCCACCTTGGACGCCGCACGTTTTTCCCACCATAGCGCCATTTTAAGAAAGCTATCATCAAACGCTTTACCGATCGCTTTACCGGGCGACGTCATCACCCGAAACAACCCCGAAGCCAAGTAACTAAACGCATCCT
>NZ_JBSVWN010000152.1:0-928 GCF_054071325.1 Pseudomonas sp. SDO5215_S409
AACGGGATCGGCGTATTTCACCATATTTGGAAGTCTTCTTCAGGATTTCCTTAGCTCGGAAAATGTTGTCTATGATAGTGTCTTGGAAAATTCACTGGAGAGTTTTGACCGTTGGGAGAGGCTTCAATGACAACTACTTTTGAAATGGCTTTAAATCAACATGAGATTCCTGAATTTTTTAAAGGAGAGGGGGGTTATTTTGCTAGAGGATCTGATTGGGGGGATCATCTTTATATAAGAAATTGGCAAGAAATGTGCCGCGTTTTGGAAAAACAAAAAGCAGCGGCAAGTTTGCTTACTCATGTTTTTGAAGAGTATGTGAAGTCGCTCGATGAGAATTATGAGGACGCGGCCAGTTTGCTTCATAATATAAGGGCTTCTGATATTGTGCGTAAAAGTGATTTTTCCTTGGCTATCGATAACTATGATCTTATTGATTCACTTGACGAAAAAAGCAAAGGTATCATAGGGCGAATGTTTCGGTTCTTGAGGTTGGAGTATGATAAAAGTAGAGAAAGCCCTTTAATGTATACGTTTGAAGAAGAGCTTAATCATATTAAAAAGAGCGGGTGTCTACATGATTTTGAACGTTTTTAATGTTTAATATTTTCAATATCAGATTTACATCGGGCTCTTCGCGGTGGTGAGTGATAGCCGTATAGGAACTGAGTAGCGTCAGTGCGTTAATGAGAATGAATAATAAAGCCAGCTTTTGTATTTTGGGCTTGATAAGTTAAGCAGCTGGCAGCGTAAGAGAAACATTTCAAGAAAATGGGGTTCCAATGTAGTTCGAGTATCCATGTTGTAACAAGGAGTGAACACTAGTACAAACTCACGACGGTAACTGGCAAAATTAGACAAAAGGTGAATTACTTAAGGAAATCCTGAAGAAGACTTCCAAATATGGTGAAATACGCCGATCCCGTTG
>NZ_JBSVWN010000153.1:0-905 GCF_054071325.1 Pseudomonas sp. SDO5215_S409
TTTTCACCGAGCACTTGCGGCTGTTTGCCTTCATGGATGACCTCCAGCAACAGCCACAAGTCGTTCCACTCACTGCGCGGGTGCTCGGCCAGTGTCAGGAAATGCCCGGTCAACAAAGTGGGTTCGTCACCTTTGCCTTCCGCCAGGGCGTAGTCGCTGCGGTGGCGTTCCAGGGCGCGGGTGGCCAGCTGTTTGCCGCGGGCGCGGTCGGTGAAGCGGCCGGGGTAGTCGTAGTCTTCCAGGTCCGGGGCGGCGTCGGTGCGGGCCGCGCCTTCGGGCAGCAGGCGTGGTTTTTCAAAGTCGTAGTCGCGGCGGCTGACCCGCGTGGTGCGGGTTTCCAGGCGCTGGGTGAAGCGCTTGATCACCGGTTGTTCGGCGGCCATGCCCGAGTCCTGCTGGTAGCTCACCGGGGCCAGTTTGCGAAACACCGTCTGGTCATCACCAAACACCAGGGTGTGGCCGTTGGCGCTGTGCTGGAAGTGAAAGTGGATGCCTTCTTCTTCGCACAGGCGCTGGATAAAGTGCAGGTCGGACTCGTCGTACTGCACGCAGTAATCGCGGTCCGGGTAGGTGGCGCCGAGCTGGAAGCGGTAAGCATCGGCCAGAATCCCACGGGCTTCCAGCACCTGCCCGATGATCTTGGGCACCGACAATTGCTGGAAAATCTGCTGGTCGTGGTTGTGCCGCAAATACGCCAGTTGCGGCACCAGGCTGATGCTGTAGCGGGTCAGGGTCTTGCCCGAATCGCCCTGCTCGATGCGGTACACCAGGCCATGCACCACGCCCTTGCCGGTGGCGCCAAAGGTGAGATGGCCGGGCTTGTGCAGCAGGTCTTCCAGCGTGAGGTCGGGGCGCGAGCTGACCAGTTCGATGTCGAAACAGAACGGCTGGTTGAGGGCTTCGCG
>NZ_JBSVWN010000154.1:0-894 GCF_054071325.1 Pseudomonas sp. SDO5215_S409
ACAGAGGGTCGAAGATCGGCGTGAGCTGTTGCAGCAGCGCCTGCTGGATCAGGCGATCCACGACATTGGGAATGCCCAATTGGCGTGTTCCACCCTTGGGTTTGGGGATTTCGACAGCGCGTACACCTTGCGGGTGATAATCGCCGGCCAGCAACCGAGCTTTGAGGATCGGCCAATACTGTTTCACATAGCCCGCCAACTGGTCGACCGTCATGCCATCGGCACCCGGTGCGCCCTTGTTGCTGACCACGCGTTGATACGCACGCTTTAGGTTGGCGGGTGCGAGCACCCGCTCCATCAGCGTGTTCGGCTCCGCGTTCGTCCACGTCACAGACGTCGCCGATGTCTGCGCACTGCCAGCCGTAAGCCTCGGATTCCGTCCGGGGCTTGGGGTTACAGCTCTCGTGTTGAGAGATTCCTGCTTTATCGACATTCAGCGAGACTCTGACGCCTACTGGCGGCATAACCTGTTCGGCCCTTGGTGGCGTGGTTTTTTTTTCGCCACTTACTACGGCCTCGGCTGACTTCTGCAGGCTCATCCCGTCGCCTCTCGACGCCGGTAGCACAGTGGCAAACCTACAGATCTCCCAGGGTAATTCGCGCGACCTTCCTGCTTATGCCTGTCGGATATACGTCGTAGCGTTCCGTGCAAGTATTGGGCTTTAACGATTTATGCCGTCTTGCCCCGCTACGCCGCCTCTATCCGCTTCCTGTTCGTCAGGCCAGCATTTTGCCTCGGGCTTCCTTCAGATTCGCAGTCACCCGCGACACCCTTGCCTCTGGCTAACACTTCCCCTTGCCGGGTGTGTAGAGGACTTTCACCTCCAAGTCACCAGCGAGGCCACCACAGCCAAGCTGGTTGCGCTTCGCGCAACGCGCCATGCCTGGCGCACA
>NZ_JBSVWN010000155.1:0-858 GCF_054071325.1 Pseudomonas sp. SDO5215_S409
ACGGTAACGGTGCTGTTGGCCTCGGCCACACCGCTGATGGTGATGCCGCCGTTAGATTGGGTGACCACATTCAGCCCGATCGGCGCATCCGGCGGCGTAATGTCGTTTTTCGAGTCGGCGACGTAGTCCACCGTTGCAGACGCGCTTTTATTACCCGCAGCATCGATTGCCACAGCAGTGACTTTGCCATTGGGCTGCGGCTCGTTGACGCCGAGCTTGAAATTGCCGTCACCGTCTACACGCACATTGTGGGATTTGCCGTCCGGCGTGGTCACGGTAACGGTGCTGTTGGCCTCGGCCACACCGCTGATGGTGATGCCGCCGTTAGGTTGGGTGACGATGTTTAAGCCTGCCGGGGCTTCAGGTGGCAAAGTGTCAGCTTTTGAATCGGCTGCGTAGGTCCCCGTCAAAGGATTACTGGTATTCCCCGCACTGTCCGTTGCAGTCGCAATATAGGAGCCGTTAGGTTGTGGCAACTTACTTGCAAAACTGAAACTTCCATCGGAGCCTGTCGTTACACTCACCTTCGAGCCATCGGGAAAGGTAAAGTCAACACGCGAGCCAGGCTCCGCCTTGCCGTTGACAGCCATGGTGCCATCGGCTTTAGTGGCCACTTTGACCTGCGGAGTGTCTGGAGCAGTCGTGTCAGGAGCTACCTTGTTGTCCCGATGCCCACCACCGCCTTTACCTCCAGATTTGGTTAACGCAAAAACCCCCAAGGCGGCCCCACCCAACAGAGCCCCCTTGGCCAACGGCGAGAGATCACTGAAAGACGCGGTGATCTTTTCCAGCAGAGAGCCGGCCCCTAAGGAAATCCTGAAGAAGACTTCCAAATATGGTGAAATACGCCGATCCCGT
>NZ_JBSVWN010000156.1:0-802 GCF_054071325.1 Pseudomonas sp. SDO5215_S409
TAAATCCCCAATGGGTTAGGGACAAATTTGTCCACAGGGAAGGTGTTCCTTTCACTGGGGTCTGGAAAGTTGCGCCCATAGTTCAAACTGCCGTTGCCTGTCGAAAATGCCAGATGCTGGCCACGGTTACGGGCGGCGAACTCCCATTGCGCTTCCGTCGGCAGATCGACGGGATAGCCACTTAGCTGACCCATCCAGGCGCAGTAATCCTTGGCCTCTTGCCAACTTTGGGTGGGAGCTGGGAGATCTGGCTGATAGAGATACCGTATATCTTCGCGCTTTCGATCTTGCGCATCAAATACAGGTTTTCCTTGAGCGGTAAAGAACAAATCAAAGTCTCCTATCGTCGTCTGAAACTTCGACAGGTAGTAACTGCTCAACTTGACCGGATGAACGAATTTATTATCAGCCCCCATACTGACGGGCCCCATCCGCTGCGGATCGACCCCACAGGGCCAGTGACAGGTGTCAGTAGGGTCATCGTCATGTGGCCAACCAAAGTCACCCATCTCGAATTCCCCGCCTTCGACAAACACCATGTTGTCCAGCGACTGCACAACGGTGCTGAGCAACTTGGCGCGAACGTCGTTGGCGAGCTTGGGGTATTTTTGCTCGATGGTCGCTGCGATCTGGGCGACTTGCTCAGGTGAAAGCTTTTGACTGTTCGGCAGAGGCGTTGATTGCGCTTGGCAGCCGGTCAGCAGAAAAAAAGCGCAGAGCGGTAACACAATCTGCCTGGCCACAGAAATGTCCTTATACAGCCGAATCGAAGCCTCAAGCCTATCATTTTTCGCATTGCACA
>NZ_JBSVWN010000157.1:0-726 GCF_054071325.1 Pseudomonas sp. SDO5215_S409
GCCTGCCTGACGGCAGGCCGTTACCGGCCCGCACACAAAAAATCTGACAGTCCCGTTTTATGTCATGGACGTCGCATAGACGCTATTACAAGATATGAGCCCTTCGCGGCTGCATCCTAACGCTGAGGAGCCCAATTTTTTTGTTCACTGTGCGAGAGTAAGCGATGACATTTGATATAAACGGTGAAAGCAGTTCACAAGTCCACGTTAAGAATCAAACCCCCTTAGCGCTGATCCTGAATTTGATTGACGCCAGAGCTCGGCATGACGTTGACAGTGCGTTGGCGTGCTACGAATCAAGCGCCGTAGTGGTTGACCAGTCGGGAAAGGTCAGCACAGGAGCACTAGTCATTAAAGCGTTCACTGAGACAGTAATGAAGCTGCCTTTGGTTTTCACCCATCGGAATATCGTGCAGGCACATAACGTGGCCATTCACTATTCCCATTGGACGATCAGTGTTTCTAGAGAGGACGGTGAGACAACGGAACTGACCGGGCGTACCACCGACGTTCTTAGAAAACAGCTTGATGGCAGATGGTTAATTTCCATAGATAATCCATATGGCACGGCAATTTTAGACGCTATTCCCACGTAAAGTCGTAGAGATAACAGTTTTATGTCAGACGATGACGTTTAGTGTTCGTGTAACTGTGTGCATGGCAAATAACCTTTAGGGAAATCCTGAAGAAGACTTCCAAATATGGTGAAATACGCCGATCCCGTTG
>NZ_JBSVWN010000158.1:0-723 GCF_054071325.1 Pseudomonas sp. SDO5215_S409
CATGCACCTCTTACTCATGTTATGCCCGAACACAAAATTTCTGACACCCTCGCCATGGCCGGAACTCCGCTCAGCAAAAATGAAAGAATGAGGGCACACAAAGAAATGGCTTTAATCAATGGCTTTGGCATAAGGTGTCTCCACATCCCAAAAACGAGTTAGATGGGCAATTAATGGTTTATTTCTGCCTTTGTTTTCCCAGTTTTTATCCATCACATCATTCCATTTAGCGAAATTCTCTAACCCATCGCACCGCCCCTTGTCATCGTTAAGTGACTCACCGACATGCAACGTCCACAACGCTTCTCGCCACTGCTTAGCCAGTTCGGCATCCGGTGCCGCCAGGCCTAATTCAGAGTCGGTATGCAGGCTGCGGGTGTTGATATTTGCAGAACTGAGCAAGCTGAAAACATCGTCCACGACCAACAGTTTTGAGTGCACGTAGATGTCCCGGAAAAAAGCCTGCTCTCCCTCGGATAAAGAGCCTCCAGGCTCTGGAGTGCATGCAGTCAGCGTCGCAATGACGACCTTGAGACCCGGTAAACCCTTGAGGGTGTAGGGCTTTGGATCTTCACTGTCATCCGATTTCGGCTTGCTGAGTTCAGGAATATCTTTTGGTTTGAGGCCGCCCAGGCGCTGTTCTAACTCCGGCGTGACCTCTTTTTTCTCTAGGGAAATCCTGAAGAAGACTTCCAAATATGGTGAAATACGCCGATCCCGTTG
>NZ_JBSVWN010000159.1:0-711 GCF_054071325.1 Pseudomonas sp. SDO5215_S409
TGTAGTGGTCTAATGAAACCGGACACCCATTTAGGCGAGAATGCTCGCCATAGAGAGGTGTCTGATGACCAAGCAACGCCGTACCTTTTCACCAGAATTCAAACGCGAGGCTGCCGACCTCGTGCTCAAGCAGAATTACAGCTTCACTGAAGCCAGTCGCTCACTGAGTGTTGGTGAGTCGGCTCTGCGCCGTTGGGTTGACCAGCTTCAGAGGGAACGCACAGGCGTTACGCCCCAAAGCAAGGCCCTGACTCCAGAGCAGCAAAAAATCCAGGAACTGGAAGCTCGAATTGCTCGCCTCGAACGCGAGAAATCAATATTAAAAAAGGCTACCGCGCTCTTGATGTCGGAAGATCTCGAGCGTACGCGCTGATCAATCAGCTAAGCGTCCATGAGCCTGTTGACTGCCTGTGCCAGGTATTTGAAGTCGCCCGTTCGGGCTACTACGCACATCGTCTCAGGCGGCGAACACCAGACTTTGAGCGCCTCCGGTTGCGTAGCCGAGTGAACGAGTTGTTCACCCAAGGGCGAAGTGCGCCGGGCAGCCGAAGCATCATGTTAATGATGCAAGAAGAGGGTGAGCAGATTGGACGCTTCAAGGTACGAAGACTGATGCGTGAGCTGGAACTGGTCAGCAAACAGCCGGGATCACATGCCTATAAAAAGGCGACAGTCGAGCGGCCTGATATCCCGAATACCTTGAACCGAGAG
>NZ_JBSVWN010000160.1:0-687 GCF_054071325.1 Pseudomonas sp. SDO5215_S409
GTTTGAAGTGTAGACGAATTACTCAGAAATTTATTTCGCGAACAGCACACTAGCGGACCAGAGCTTGCTGGCGCAATTGTGGCCCGATGCCAGCTTCGTCAACGACACAACCCCATCAGGAACTGCCGGGTCTGGCGATTGGATCGCAGGCAGACGACACGGCATGCCGATGGCGCTGTCACCACAAGTTGGTTCATCTTGGCGCGCACTGATTGACGGGTCGTCCACATAAATCGGAAAAATTCCGGGAGGTTTCCCAACAGCTCCGGGCAATCCTCTGGAAGGTCGGGTCGAATGCTGCCGCGCTGGGTCAACGTTCGCAGAAACACGCGCCAGAAGCGCAGCGGCGCGGCACGATCAATCCAGATCAAGAGATCGGCCCGGGCCACGCGGTTGCCCCAAGCGGCCGAATGACCGCCTTCAAATATCCACCGATCGCGCGCCTCGACTTCGTGACAAAGGCGCGTCTTTTCATCTGCGCTTCGCTCGACCCACCCAGGCTGCCAATGAATCGTATCGATGTGAACGACCGGCAGGCCGGTACGCCTGCCCATCTCACTGGCCAACCTGCTTTTCCCTGACCCTGGTTGGCCAATAATCATCACGCGCTGCACGATCACCCACTGCTGAAGTTGAAGCTGGCCGGGATTGTTCTTATTAAAGAGCGGCCCAAGGGCAGCTTCCAAC
>NZ_JBSVWN010000161.1:0-685 GCF_054071325.1 Pseudomonas sp. SDO5215_S409
CGATGCGCATAGGCAGCCAGACCGCCATCGTCACCGGGCCTGCCGGGCAGGAGATCCACTGCGACCCTTTCGGACGCGTCAAGGTGCAATTTCATTGGGACCGCGAGGGCCAATCCGACGACAAAACCAGCTGCTGGCTACGCGTCGCCACCGGCTGGGCAGGCAACGCCTACGGCGGCATCGCCATCCCGCGCATCGGCATGGAAGTGCTGGTGACCTTCCTGGAAGGCGACCCCGACCAGCCGCTGATCACGGGGTGCCTGTACCACAAAGAAAACGTCGTGCCCTACGACCTGCCCGCGCACAAGACCCGCAGCACCTTCAAGACCCTCAGCTCGCCGGGGGGCAAGGGTTACAACGAGTTTCGGATCGAAGACAAAAAAGGCGCCGAGCAGATCTACCTGCACGCCCAGCGCGACTGGGATGAAAACATCGAGCACGACCAGAAAATCCACGTGGGCCATGAGCGGCACGACACGGTTGAAGCCAACGTATTTGGCGAATTCAAGGCCGAAGAACACCGCATTACCCACCTGGACCGCAAGACCGAAGCACGGGCGGATGACCACCTGAGCGTGGCCGCCAGCCAGCATGTGAAGGTGGGGACAGCGCAGTTTGTCGAGGCCGGGACCGAGATTCACTACCACGCCGGGGACAAGGTGGTGGTGGAAGCGGGGATGGAATT
>NZ_JBSVWN010000162.1:0-681 GCF_054071325.1 Pseudomonas sp. SDO5215_S409
ACCTCGGTGCGGCGCTTGATCTCGGCATTCAGCCTCTCCAGCGGGTTGGTGCTATGAAGCTGCTGCCGATGCGGCTTGGGAAACGCCATGTGCGCCAGCACGTCATTTTCGCAGCCATCCATGAGTGCTGCGATCTTCGGGTACTTCTCGCGTAACTGATCAGCAACCTGCCGCCATTGCTTGTGACATTCCTCGCGGCTGTCCTGGGCAAATACGGTGCGTAGAAAAGCCGCCACGATCGTGCGCTGGCCCTTGCCGACATGAGCCAGGGCGTTGCGCATGAAGTGGACGCGGCAGCGTTGCCACGTCGCGCAAAAGACTTTGGACACAGCTGCCTTGAGCCCTTCGTGAGCGTCGGAAATCACCAGCTTTACGCCTCTTAATCCACGCCGAGTCAAGCTTCGCAGGAAGTCCGTCCAGAACGGCTCAGCTTCCGAAGGGCCAACCCGCATGCCCAACACCTCGCGCCCACCACTAGTGTTCACGGCCACGGCAATTATGACGGCGACTGAAACGATACGACCGGCCTCCCGCACTTTGACGTAGGTGGCGTCGATCCACAGGTAGGGCCAGTCGCCCTCAAGTGGGCGGTCGAGGAACGCATGGACACGCTCATCGATCTCGCCAGCCAGTCGGGAAACCTGACTTTTCGAAATACCGGACATACCCATGGCCTTGACC
>NZ_JBSVWN010000163.1:0-670 GCF_054071325.1 Pseudomonas sp. SDO5215_S409
TGCCTGTGGGCGAGTTGCGCAAGGAGTTGATCCTGTGTCTGCGCCAAGGGAAAAGCACTCGCAGGCCGCGCAGTGGCGGTGTTGACAGGCGCGGCCAGATTCCGGACATGGTGAGCATTCACGTGCGTGCGCCCGAGATCGAAGACCGCCAAATGCCCGGCCACTGGGAAGGCGACCTGATCAAAGGCAAGGACAATGCCTCGGCAGTGGGCACGCTTGTAGAGCGCACCAGTGGTTATCTGATCCTGGTCAAAATGCGCGACGCCACCGCGACCTCGGCGGTCGAAGGCTTCAGTGCGGCGTTGAATAGCATGCCGCTGGAAGTGCGTAAAAGCATGACGTATGACCGGGGCCGTGAGATGGCCAAGCATGCCGAACTGACCCAGAAAACGGGCGTGGCGATTTACTTTTGTGATCCACACAGCCCGTGGCAGCGCGGCAGTAACGAGAACATCAACGGTTTGATTCGTCAGTACCTGCCCAAGGGTACTGACTTGTCCAAGCACAGCCAGGAACAGCTGGATGCCATTTCGTATCGGCTGAACATTCGGCCTCGTAAACGCTTCGATTTCAAATGTCCGATTGAAGTGATTACCGAGGTCATGGGTATGTATCATGAGGCCCCCTCTTCAATTCAATGACCGTGTTGCACTCGGTTCCTGCAACCGCC
>NZ_JBSVWN010000164.1:0-668 GCF_054071325.1 Pseudomonas sp. SDO5215_S409
GCGTCTATGGCTCGGCTGTCGAAACATAGTGGCCTACTTCAGACCATCCCTAGGTGACAAAAAACGTAGCAAAAAAGAGTTAGAGGCGCTTCGAGCGCAGTCCGAGGCATTTCATTGGTATACATATCGTGAGTCGTTCAGATATTCCCTTCTGGACAGCTATTGGGATATCCAATGCCCTGCGTGCGAATGCAAAGGTTTTTTAGGTGGCGACAAGGTGCATGAAGAAGTCATTGATCAAGACTATGGAAGTGGCTATGAAACCGTAGAAAGGTACTTCACCCCAGCAGAGTTCTACTGTCCTTCCTGTGACCTGCGGTTGGATGGTGCCGAGGAAATGGAAGCAGCAGAATTTGAAGAAGAGTACACAGATCAGGACGAGCGAGAAATAGAGTACGAACCCGACTACGGTAACGATTAACAGCTCAACTAGACGCAAAATGCAATAAAAGCGCGTCCTTGATGGCGAAGATTAGGCGCATCGTCCGCAGCATCAGCCGAGAGTCATCGGACAATGTAATCGCAAAGGGGCAATTGCATAGAGCGGCCTTGAACATGGTGTAGAAGGCTGAAAGTTGCGAAGTTGACAGCTTCCTGAATCGCCCCGGGTTTCCTAGACACTCTCCAGGCTCGCTGCGTAACGCTTTTCAAACTCTACCGGTGACAGC
>NZ_JBSVWN010000165.1:0-650 GCF_054071325.1 Pseudomonas sp. SDO5215_S409
GAAGAGGCGATCCACACCCACGCTTATCAGTACTGCATCGAATCGCTGGCCATGGACGAAGGCGAGATCTTCAACATGTACCACGAGATCCCTTCCGTCGCCAAAAAGGCGGCATGGGGCCTGAAGTACACCCGCTCGATCTCCGATCCGAAGTTTGAAACCGGCACCGTCGACACCGACAAGGAACTGCTGCGCAACCTGGTGGCGTACTACTGCGTACTGGAGGGCATCTTCTTCTACTGCGGCTTCACCCAGATCCTGTCCATGGGCCGCCGCAACAAAATGACCGGCGTGGCCGAGCAGTTCCAATACATCCTGCGCGATGAGTCCATGCACCTGAACTTCGGTATCGATGTGATCAACCAGATCAAAATCGAAAACCCGCACCTGTGGGATGCCGAGATGAAGGAAGAAGCCACGCAGATGATTCTGCAAGGCACTCAACTGGAAATCGAATACGCCCGCGACACCATGCCACGCGGCGTGCTGGGCATGAACGCAGCGATGATGGAGGACTACCTCAAGTTCATCGCCAACCGCCGGTTGTCGCAGATCGGGCTGAAGGAAGAGTACCCGGGGACCACTAACCCGTTCCCCTGGATGAGCGAGATCATGGACTTGAAGAAAGAGAAGAACTTCTTTGAGACGCG
>NZ_JBSVWN010000166.1:0-636 GCF_054071325.1 Pseudomonas sp. SDO5215_S409
GGTCCCAGTGGAATTGCACTTTTACGCGGCCGTATGGGTCGCAGTGGATTTCTTCACCTTTGGGGCCGGTGACCCGGGCGGTCTGGCTGCCCAAAATGCGCGGTTTTGAATGCTTGAGAGGGGGCCTGTTCGGTACATCCCAAGGCGTGGCTTTGAAGGTGTTGCGATAGCCTTGGTCGACGTCATGGGGCATCGACTCTTGCAACACCTGTGGCTGCTTGCCTTGGTGGACGATTTCGGTGAGCAGCCACAGGTCATTCCACCGCGCTTTGGGGTGCTCGGTCAGGGCCAGAAAATGACCGCTGACCAACAACGGCTGATCGCTTTTCCCTTCCGCCAATTGGTAATCGCTGCGGTGCCGTTCCAGCGAGCGTTTGGCCAGGTGCTTGCCACGTTCACGGTCGGTGAAGCGCCCTGGGTAGTCGTAGTCTTCCAGGTCCGGTAATGCGTCACCGCGGTTCTGGCTTTCCAGGGTCAATCGCGGCTTTTGAAAGTCGTAATCCCGCCGGGTAGTGCGGCTAGTGCGGGTTTCCAAGCGCAGGTCAAACCGTTTGATCACAGGATCGCTGGCGACCATCCCAGAGTCTTGCTGATACGCCACCGGCGCCAGTTTAGGGAACACCGTCTGGTCGTCCC
>NZ_JBSVWN010000167.1:0-631 GCF_054071325.1 Pseudomonas sp. SDO5215_S409
TGCTCTACACCTACGGCGCCCCCCGCGCCGCCGACCAGACCTTCATCGACGGCGCCGCGGGCCTGACCCACCACCGCATGGTCAACCACAACGACCCCATCCCCAGTGTGCCCGGCGTCCACATGGACACCAAACCCGAAGTCTTCGGCGCCGGCATCATCGTCAGCTTCACCAACGCCCCGCTGGGCGCCCTGACGTTTTTCGCCGGGGTCAGCAACCTGCGCGGCGCGCCCTACGGCCATCACGGCACGCTGCATCACTTTATGCCGGTACGCTTCGAAGACGGCCGCCGCTCGGCCATTCTTTGGGCACCGGGGTGTGAAAGCGTCACCGAACAGGCGTGCAACGAAATCCTGCGGCAAAAACACGGCCTGCCCACGCAACGGGCGTTCGAGCCGGCGTTTTACTTACTCGACCATTTGATGGTCGGCGCATACGTGCCTAACGCCTGGGCCACCTTGCGCCGCTGGCAGTCGTCTTATGAGAAGCAGCAAACGCTGGTGACCGAACGCGAATTCAATGGGGTGGATAAGGCGCTGCACAGCCTGGAAGGGCAACTGAAAAAAGTCGCCCGCGAGGCGCGCCCGGATGCTTACCGCAAGGCCCATGAAAAAGCCTACGACGCGCTCCG
>NZ_JBSVWN010000168.1:0-611 GCF_054071325.1 Pseudomonas sp. SDO5215_S409
CGCCTGATCCAGCAGGCGCTGCTGCAACAGCTCACGCCGATCTTCGACCCTCTGTTCTCGGACTACAGCTACGGTTTTCGTCCGGGCAGAAGCGCCCATCAAGCCATCGAAACAGCCCGTGACCATGTTGCAGCGGGTTACCGCTGGTGCGTGGAACTTGATCTTGAGAAGTTCTTTGATCGAGTGAATCACGACGTGTTGATGGCCAAAGTTGAGCGTCATGTCGAAGACAAATGCGTACTCAGACTGATCCGCCGTTACCTTGAAGCGGGAGTTATGTCAGGCGGGATCGCCAGCCGACGGCAGGAAGGGACGCCGCAAGGCGGCCCGCTCTCGCCGTTGCTGTCGAACATCCTGCTCAACGAACTCGACCGGGAGTTGGAGCGGCGGGGCCATCGCTTCGTTCGTTATGCCGACGATGCGAACATTTATGTACGTAGTCTCCGTGCAGGCGAACGAGTGCTGGCCGGAGTTGAGCGTTTCCTGAATCAGCGTCTGAAACTGACGCTGAATCGGGAAAAGAGCCACGTGGCACGGCCGTGGGTTTGCGATTACCTGGGTTACGGGATGAGCTGGCATCAACAGCCGAGGCTAAGAGTGGCAACGATGAG
>NZ_JBSVWN010000169.1:0-592 GCF_054071325.1 Pseudomonas sp. SDO5215_S409
CTAGCCACCCGGTGACGGCCACAGCTCTCTCCAACCTCTCGCAGGTCATCATGGATCTTGCGATAGCCATAAACACCACCGCTTTCCAGCCAGGAGTGTTTGATCAACCCAAGCAGTCGCTGATCGTCCTTGGGTCGCGCAGATTTTGGTTCTGATAGCCACGCGTAGTAGCCGCTGGGATGAACCTTGAGCGTCAGGCAAAGCCGTCGAATCGCGTAGTGATCCGCTTGCTGCTTAATAAAGGCGTACTTCAGCCGCACTCCTTGGCAAAGTACGCGGCGGCCTTTTTTAAGATGTCTCGCTCCTCCGTGACCCGTTTCAGCTCGGCACGTAGACGACGAACCTCTGCGCTCTGATCATCCTCTTCAACGCGCTGTTCCTGGGGCTTGGTGTAGCGCTTAACCCAGGCATAGAGGCTGTGCACGGACACACCCAATCGTGCAGCCACCTCCGAGACAGGAAGCTGCTTTTCGGTCACTTGCTTGACCGCCTGGATTTTGAATTCTTCGGGATAACGCTGGTTGCTCATGGCACCTCCTAATGGGCCTCATTTTAAGGCTTGGAGGTGTCTACGAAACTAGGGGCGATTCAG
>NZ_JBSVWN010000170.1:0-590 GCF_054071325.1 Pseudomonas sp. SDO5215_S409
AATTCTTTTTCATGAAGATCAAGAATGACTTTCCCGGTAATCCGTGAAGAACCTTAAATTTCTACGCCTGCTCTTGGACTTCGCACGTCGATTGGCCCCAGAGCAAGGATATGCCGGGCATGCCTACAATCTGTCGCCGACCAATCGTGATGACAACGAGCCTACCGAAGCCTTTATGGCTGCTCGTATGCCAGGATTGGATGTCGGAACAGCTGGCCTGCTAGCGAACAGGCCTAAATTCAAACCCGAAAAAATCAAAACGGTCAGTTGGCTGACGGTGCTCAACCAAGCACGTCTTAATCTCGTTGGCGGACTGGAAGCTATACGAGCGAAACTACCATCCAGCCATTTCGCCTTCTACGACTACGGTAACGGCGTGGTGATCCAAGCGGGTGCCCACCCGTATCTTGGTGGCAATCCTGATGACCCGCTACCCGCTACTTACGTGTTGCTGAACCATGTGCTCAAGGGAATCCGCTACGAGACGGTGGGTTCACTCCACGGCGGCTCTCACGACGGTGAATTACGGCTAGTGGGCTGGTCGGCTGACCAATGGCTGAAACGGCTGGATGTGGATGAGGCCGATATAC
>NZ_JBSVWN010000171.1:0-556 GCF_054071325.1 Pseudomonas sp. SDO5215_S409
CAACGGGATCGGCGTATTTCACCATATTTGGAAGTCTTCTTCAGGATTTCCCTAGCTTCGCCCAAAAAAGAACGTTTTCCTGCTTGCTCGTAGTATTGTTCGTATCTTTGAAAATTTGCCACGCTTCAAGCCCAGCCGCAATGGCTCCGAATGATGCCCAAGTCACCGTACGTAAAATCAGACCTTTTGCAGCTTTCGCGAAATTATTAGCAATGTTTGCCTGATGGCTTCCACTAGAGGCGGCTTTAGCTTCAGCTAACCATCCCATGTAGCCCGCCTTAGCCAACTTCACGGTTTTTCGGCCGATCTCAGCCGACATCCCTCCCGCCCGATTCCACGCCGGCCCCACCCACAACGCTGCAATCGCATTCGCCGCATACGCTGCGCTCGACCCCATAGTGCGCAGCTCATCCGCCGTGAACCTTCCGTTGTTCTGCGCTTGTTTGGCAATGTTGTGGGTGTTCCACACGTTCAGCCCCACCAACAAGGCGGGCAGTGCGTTGCCCAGGTTCTGGTTCATCCAGGCCTTGGTGCGGGTGAGGTATTCGTAGGTGCC
>NZ_JBSVWN010000172.1:0-544 GCF_054071325.1 Pseudomonas sp. SDO5215_S409
GCGACGTGCAGGTGTACACCCTCAACGGGCGCGAGGCGATCAGCCAGCCGTTTGCGTTTGACGTGGAACTGGTCAGTGAACAGTCGGCCCTGGACCTCGAAACCCTGCTGCACCAACCGGCTTTTTTGCAGCTCGCACCGGATGGCAGCGGTATTCATGGCCTGATTTATCGGGCCGCGCAGGGCGATTCCGGCAAGCGCCTCACGCGGTATGCGGTGACATTGCGCCCGCAGCTGGCGTACCTGGCGCATCGGATCAATCAGCGTATTTTCCAGAACCTGAGCGTGCCGAAAATCATCGGGCAGGTGCTGGAAGAACATGGCATTCAGAGCGATGCCTACCAATTTTTCCTGGGTTCGATTTACCCCGAGCGCGATTACTGCGTTCAGTACGATGAATCGGACCTGCATTTCATTCAGCGGCTGTGTGAGGAAGAAGGGATTCACTTCCACTTTCAGCACAGCGCTACAGCGCACACATTGGTGTTCGGGGACGACCAGACGGTGTTCCCTAAACTGGCGCCGGTGGCGTATCAGCAAGACTC
>NZ_JBSVWN010000173.1:0-529 GCF_054071325.1 Pseudomonas sp. SDO5215_S409
TGGGTTACGGGATGAGCTGGCATCAACAGCCGAGGCTAAGAGTGGCAACGATGAGCCTGGGCCGCTTGCGTGATCGACTCAGAGTTCTTCTGCGCGGAGCGCGGGGTTGCAAGATAGTCAGGACTATCGAGCGAATAAACCCTGTTTTGCGCGGTTGGGCGGGCTACTTCAAGCTGAGTCAGGGCAAAAGGGCCCTCGAAAAGTTGGACGGCTGGGTGCGGCATAAACTTCGGTGTGTCTTGTGGCGCCAATGGAAACGGCCCTCCACGAGGGCGCGTAACCTAATACGCTTGGGGCTCACTGAAGATCGCGCCTGTCAATCTGCCTTTAACGGTCGAGGCCCATGGTGGAACTCGGGAGCGTCACACATGAATCAGGCGTTGCCGAAGAAACTGTGGGACAGACTCGGGCTGGTCTCAATACTGGATACGATAAACCGGCTTAACCGCATAACCTGAACCGCCGTATACGGAACCGTACGTACGGTGGTGTGAGAGGACGGCGGATGTGAATCCGCCTCCTACTCTAT
>NZ_JBSVWN010000174.1:0-513 GCF_054071325.1 Pseudomonas sp. SDO5215_S409
TGCCCAGGTTCTGGTTCATCCAGGCCTTGGTGCGGGTGAGGTATTCGTAGGTGCCAGCGACTTTCAGTTGAGCCATGACTTCGGCCTGGCCCAAGTGGGTCAGCCAGCCGTTGATGTGCGACAGGCTGGCTGGCAGGCGCGTGTTACCCGATGCCTTGGCAGTGATTTGGTTGGGCCGCTGAAGGAACAGGTTTTTCGCCTGTGTCTCCAGGGTTTGCAAGGAGAGACGCGCAGCGCGTTGGTCGTAGGCGGGGCCAGGTCGTTGCAGCACCGCTTTTGCGCTGGTGATTTTCTTCTGCACGGTGATGAGCTGCATTAACCAGGCTTGATAGTCGCGTGGGTACGTCGGGTTGAAGGTCAGTTGAGTGCTGCTTGATATCTCGGTGGAGATCAGTACCTGGGGCACGGCGAGGGTCAGTGCGGCTTGTTGTTTCATGGCCGGTAACAGCATGCCGCTCAGCCCGTGCCAGGCGTCTTTGGCCTGGTGGTTGGCGATGTTGATCAGGGTGGTCA
>NZ_JBSVWN010000175.1:0-498 GCF_054071325.1 Pseudomonas sp. SDO5215_S409
GTCATGGCGACCCACCCGATCAACGTTCAACAGTTCGGCCCAGAGCCGCGCCAGGGCGGTTTCGGTGTCCCCCCTCGGCGCTTCATACTCATGGGTTCTCAGCGCGGCCAGGTCCGGTGCCGGCAGGGCCTTGCGGTCCAGCTTGCCGTTGGGGCTCAGCGGCAGCGCCTCCAGGTGCACAAACACCTGCGGCACCATGTAGTCAGGCAATTGCGTCCACAGGTGCGCGCGCAACGCGTCGGTTTCGGCCGGTGCGCCGGTGTAGTACGCCACCAGGCGCTTGTCGCCCGGCACGTCTTCACGCGCCAGCACCGCGGCTTCCTTGACCTGCGGGAATTCACCCAGGCGCGCCTGGATTTCCCCCAGTTCGATGCGCAAGCCACGGATCTTCACCTGGTCATCGTTACGCCCCAGGTACTCGATGTTGCCGTCGGGCAGGAAGCGCCCGATGTCCCCGGTGCGATACAGCCGACCCTCGCTGAACGGGTCCTTGAGGAA
>NZ_JBSVWN010000176.1:0-481 GCF_054071325.1 Pseudomonas sp. SDO5215_S409
TTCAAATTGTCCAACGATCCTCAGTTCGAGGAGAAATTCTGGGATGTGATCGGGCTCTATCTGGCCCCGCCGGACAAGGCTTTGGTGTTGTGTTGCGATGAAAAAAGCCAGGTTCAAGCCTTGGAGCGCACGCAGCCGGGCTTGCCTTTGGGCATCGGTCATATCCAGACCAAATCCCATGATTACACCCGCCACGGCACAGTCACGTTATTCGCTGCATTGGATTATCTTCAGGGCAAATTGATCAGCAGCATCGAGCGTCAGCACCGGCATCAAGAGTGGCTGGCCTTTCTCAAGAAGATCAATAAAGAGACGCCCAAACACCTCCAGCTTCACCTGATCGTCGATAACTACGCGACCCACAAGCATGCTGCTGTGAAAGCCTGGCTGGCGAAGCATCCTCGCTTTCATATTCATTTCACACCAACCTCCAGCTCGTGGATGAACATGGTTGAACGCTTCTTTCGAGACATCACCGTGT
>NZ_JBSVWN010000177.1:0-478 GCF_054071325.1 Pseudomonas sp. SDO5215_S409
AACATGGTTTCACGTTGCCTCCAACCAAGTTTGGCGCTGTAGGTTATAGCTTTGGAAAAGTCACTACGGTTACGACGTCTCCAATGTTACAGACTTTGCCCTTCGACGAACTGACGCCATTACTCGACGGCCTTCAAACGACACTAAAAAACGCCGGATGGACACCGCGAGATGAAGACAGAAACAGATGGCTCAACATAAACAACACACACGAAATCGATGCACTGCAAAGCGTACTGTTTGACCATGCCGAGACGTTAATGTTAGTGATCCCTCACAAATACATGCTGGCGTTGATTGTAAAATGCTACGTTCGTTGCGATGAACGAAACCCAAAAACAGCAAAGTATTTAATTGATGTCAGTGTGGGCAGGGATTTCAGCAGACCGTGAACAGCATCGAGAAAACGCCACAATGACTGCCATCGAAATAATTAAAACGAAAAACCAAGCACTGCTTTTTTCTGCTTTTTCATTAA
>NZ_JBSVWN010000178.1:0-473 GCF_054071325.1 Pseudomonas sp. SDO5215_S409
CAGGTGTCGTGGTAGATCGCTTCGGCGTTGGGGTCCAGTTGGTTGAGCCAGGTGAGCAGGTCCTGTTCGCTGTGTTGGCAATGGCGTTGCAGTCGCAGGGCGTCGCGGGTGGTTTGGCTCAGGTAGGTTTGCACCTCGTCAAAACGCACGTCCTCACGCCACAGTCGTTTGGCGTTCCAGTCCTCGAGTGCGACTTGCCATTTCTCTCTATCGGGCAGGTGGCCCCAGGTTGTTTTGAACACCGCCTGCGCGGCAGAGAGGGTCGGCATGGCCCCGATATCCACCAGCCCGCCCTCGGCAGACCCCGCCAGGTCCTTGCCTCGCTCAATGTCATCGTGGGTCGCGAGCAAGGTGTAGAGGTCGTCGGTATAAGCCTGCCGTTGGAGCGGGTCTTTTATCGACGCGGGGATAAACGCGGCGGTGTCGAAACCACACAGGTTCTGCACCGCAAAAGCACTTTGTAATGCGTGCTG
>NZ_JBSVWN010000179.1:0-458 GCF_054071325.1 Pseudomonas sp. SDO5215_S409
AGGATCAACTCCTTGCGCAACTCGCCCACAGGCAGTGCGTAAATGGCGTTGTAGATCGTTTCACGGCAGACGTAAGCTTCTTCAAAATTGATTTTCATACGACGCAGCTTGCCCGCGATTTGCTCGGGAGAAAAGCCTCCTCGAAGCAAGTAGACAATCAGCTCGAATCGCTCATTGCCCGGCACCAGCTTTCTGGCGGGACAACAGATTTTTCGACGCTGGCGAGTAAGGGCCTGGGCCTCGCATGCCGCATAGCCTCCGGTGGGCAGGTTATTTCTTCGCAACTCTCGGCTGATGGTGGAAGGACTACGCCCCAGCAGACGAGCAATCTCTCGCTGACTGAGATCGCGATATTGTCCGATTTGGATGGTGACGCGTTCTTCGATACTGAGTTCGGTATAAGACATTGCCGCACCTTACCTGAGGTAGAGGTGTTGCACTCAGTTTTTGCGGCCGCC
>NZ_JBSVWN010000180.1:0-450 GCF_054071325.1 Pseudomonas sp. SDO5215_S409
CACTGTTCATCGCCCTGGATGACCCGCTGGCCATGCTTGATGACCTGGGCATGAATCTGGCGGGGCGGTTGATGGAGCAAAGTGAGTTTGAGGACACTCATCAGCACACATTGCACAGTGCTTCTGTTGTGGAAAAATTGTGTGGGTTGAATACGGTGGGGCTGATTCCGTCGACGATCAAGGACCCGATCGAGCAACAAGCCTACACCGATGACCTGTACACCTTGCTCAAGACCCACGATGACATCGAGCGGGCCACGGAAATCGCCGGCTTTGGGGAAGGCCTGCTAGCACAAAGTGCGACAGGACCCGTCCTGTCCGCTGCCCAGACGCTATTCAAGACCAAACGGGGCCACCTGCCCGACAGAGAGAAATGGCAAGCCGCGCTTGAGGATTGGAACGCCAAACGGCTCTGGCGTGAAGACGTGCGTTTTGACGAGGTGCAAACCT
>NZ_JBSVWN010000181.1:0-422 GCF_054071325.1 Pseudomonas sp. SDO5215_S409
GCAAACGGCTGGCTGATCGCCTCGCGCCCGTTGAGGGTGTACACCTGCACGTCGCTGGAGAGCCCTTCGACGGTCAGGCTGAAGTGGGTTTGATTGGCTGGCGCGAACATCCCTTGTTCCTCGTGTATGACGACGATAAAAACGACATCGACCAGCAGGGCTGGTCGATGTTTTTGAAGCAGTCAGCCAGCCTTAGCCAGCGACCGGCGAACGCCAGTCATCGGAACCCGAAGTACCGGATACTTCGTGGGTCCAGGTGATTTTGCGGTAGGTGAATTCCACATCTTCCAGGTGGGTGAAGTGGGAGTTGGATGGGTCCTGGCAGTTGTGCATGTAGTCCTTGATGTCCACGATGATCGCGTCTTCAAGTTTGGTGGTGAAGTAGTGCTCTTGAGTACCGGCAGCCGAGGTGCGGTACCACT
>NZ_JBSVWN010000182.1:0-402 GCF_054071325.1 Pseudomonas sp. SDO5215_S409
TCGAGCGCGGGCTGGACATGGTGATTGGCCTGTTCGCCATCCTCAAGGCGGGCGGCGGTTACGTGCCACTGGACCCGGCCTACCCGCTGGACCGCCTGGCCTACATGCTGCAAGACAGCGCGCCGACCGTGGTGCTGGTGCAGGGCGAGACGCGTGGCCTGCTCGGTGACATCGCCGTGCCGGTGGTGGACCTGGATCAGCACACCTGGCAGCACCAACCGGCGAGCAACCCGTTGGTTGCCGAACTGACCCCGCAGCATCAGGCCTATGTGATCTACACCTCCGGTTCCACCGGCAAGCCCAAAGGCGTGATCAACGAACACACCGGCGTGGTCAACCGCCTGCTTTGGATGCAGGACGAGTACGGCCTCACCGCGCAGGACACGGTGTTGCAGAAAACCC
>NZ_JBSVWN010000183.1:0-402 GCF_054071325.1 Pseudomonas sp. SDO5215_S409
CTGCCTGACGGCAGGCCGTTACCGGCCCGCACACAAAAAATCTGACAGTCCCAAATCGAAGACTGCATAACTAAGCGTCTAGCCCTTAATGAAAGAGTTATGAAAAACGCTGTGTGGGCGACAGCAAAGTAGATAATGCCCATTACGCTGACCGTCCTGCTTCCCGCTACACCCTCGCCCAAGAGAGGAAGAATTACAGCAGCGTTCATTGTCCAAACAATTATTGCGGCGACTAGGCCTACGTACCAGGCGGACTTTACAAAATAATCGGCGGCCAATTTCACCAGGACTATGGCCATGAGCAAACCTACGAAAAAATGAAACAGCACCTGAACAACATAGTTACCCGGATCGTGTCCCTGGAAGTGGTGTAACTGAACCAACCGAAGGCGCCCTGTAGGC
>NZ_JBSVWN010000184.1:0-372 GCF_054071325.1 Pseudomonas sp. SDO5215_S409
ACCGCGCTTTGGGGTGTTCGGTCAGGGCCAGAAAATGACCACTGACCAACAACGGCTGATCGCTTTTCCCCTCCGCCAATTGGTAATCGCTGCGGTGCCGTTCCAGCGAACGTTTGGCCAGGTGTTTGCCACGTTCACGGTCGGTGAAGCGCCCTGGATAGTCGTAATCTTCCAGGTCTGGCAACGCATCACCACGGTTCTGGCTTTCCAGGGTCAACCGCGGCTTTTGAAAGTCGTAATCCCGTCGGGTGGTGCGGCTGGTGCGAGTTTCCAAGCGCAGGTCAAACCGCTTGATCACCGGGTCACTGGCGACCATCCCGGAGTCTTGCTGATACGCCACCGGCGCCAGTTTAGGGAACACCGTCTGGTCGT
>NZ_JBSVWN010000185.1:0-368 GCF_054071325.1 Pseudomonas sp. SDO5215_S409
GGTCGCCCTGTTTCCCGTGCGTTATGCGCTGGACGAGTCGCCGTTGCACAAGGGCAACAACCAAGGGCCTCATCCTCTCCCCACAGGCTGGTCAAACACACCACCCGCCCTGAAAACCCGCAGCTACACCCTGCGCCAACTGCGCGACGGTTGGGTGTATGTGTACGACAGCGTCGACCAGACGTTTCATGAGTATCAGGTCAGCGGCCGGCTGTTCACCCGTCATCTCTGGACCGACCGCCAGTTGAACACGGATGTGCGCCACAACCCCGGTGAAAGCCATCCGTACCTGCTCTACCCGCGCCGCAGCCACCTGCGCATCGCCTACTCCCCGGTGCAATGGACCTGGCGCCTGTGTGAACTGATGC
>NZ_JBSVWN010000186.1:0-348 GCF_054071325.1 Pseudomonas sp. SDO5215_S409
GTCGACCGGAAATATGAGTAACTCTACTCAGCAACAAGATTTTTTGTGTGCACCATAAACAGATTGTTTGAGTCGCCCACGTTTTCGTAGACACTTTGAATGACTACTTCTGGCTGGCCCAGAGTGTGGAAAAACGCCGACACCGTTTGGAAGTCTGCGTTGCTACGTGATCTGCCAGTGCTTGGCTAGTCGGTTGCTTAGAAACGCGATTTTCGTTTTGGTTCTGACCGGCAAACCCGGCGTACAGCGGAATCAGCTAAAACAAAAAGGGTGGCTGGAAAACGATATTACCGACCTAGGGATGGTCTGAAGTAGGCCACTATGTTTCGACAGCCGAGCCATAGACGC
>NZ_JBSVWN010000187.1:0-347 GCF_054071325.1 Pseudomonas sp. SDO5215_S409
AACGGGATCGGCGTATTTCACCATATTTGGAAGTCTTCTTCAGGATTTCCTTAAGGTCGCGGTGACATCACGTTGTGATCGCACCGGTCTAGCCGCGCCAGAACCCTGCTTCCGCGTAGGCCCTCACCGTAGCCCACAACATGGTAAGGCTCACTACCTGCGGTCGTCCGTCAGTTTTGAATTGATTCGGATTCAAGGTGCGAGATGGACTACATATGGCGATTACCGCCAGATGACGGCTCACCAGTTATCTGTCGACGACGTCCTGCGGGTAATGAGGGTAAGTAAAACTCGGCGGCCGCAAAAACTGAGTGCAACACCTCTACCTCAGGTAAGGTGCGGCAATG
>NZ_JBSVWN010000188.1:0-346 GCF_054071325.1 Pseudomonas sp. SDO5215_S409
CGTTTGAAGTGTAGACGAATTACTCAGAAATTTATTTCGCGAACAGCACACTAGTGCGAATCATGATGAAATGCCTTTGGATAGCAATATCAATCACACCGATATTTTCTCTAGCTCGTGGCGATGAAAAAATTGACATAATTTCTCTTCACGTCGGAAAGCTTTACACCGATGTTATTCGCGACTCCACCTTCCCCGTAATTTCCAAAACCGTCATACGCCCATCCGATCCTCCCATCGAGGATTCTACTTGGTTCAGCAGCCCAGTAATCGTAAAGTTCGACGATCTTAAACATGGTTTCACGTTGCCTCCAACCAAGTTTGGCGCTGTAGGTTATAGCTTTGG
>NZ_JBSVWN010000189.1:0-341 GCF_054071325.1 Pseudomonas sp. SDO5215_S409
CTAGGTTGATGCGCATTGAAGGTTTACGTTCTCAGACTGGGTATCGACGGAGGCCGGGAAAATATGGCGGTAAACCAGCCGTTGCCTCACCGAACTTACTGAAGCGCCAATTCGATGTCAGAGAACCCAACAAAGTCTGGGTCACAGACATTACCTACATCCGAACATATGAAGGCTGGTTGTATTTGGCCGTGGTGCTCGATCTGTTTTCACGCCAGATCATTGGTTGGTCAATGAAGTCGCAGATGACCAGCGACGTAGCCATTGATGCACTGCTGATGGCGGTTTGGAGACGCAAGCCGAAGCAAGAGGTGATGATCCACTCGGATCAAGGAAGTCAG
>NZ_JBSVWN010000190.1:0-333 GCF_054071325.1 Pseudomonas sp. SDO5215_S409
AGTCGTGCTGGGTCGACAGTAGCGGAAGGAGCGCTCTTAAAGGGCGAACTTCCAGGACGTGGTGTTTGTTGGGCAACAGCGGTATGCCGAAGCGCTTTGCAAGCTCGGGTTCGTAGCCGATTCGCCCCTTTACCGGCAGCGGGCGAAAGAGCGTGGTCAGATGATGAGCGGGCGCGAACGTGCGGGGCACGAGGGGCGGGAGATGGCCCACATGTTCCACCAACTCGCGGACTTCCACTTGGTAGAAGGCGCAAGGGTCGGCGTTAACGTGGGCGGGATTGGATAACGTGCGGCTGTTGTCCTTATTGATGAATTGGGTTTTCTCGGCTCGTA
>NZ_JBSVWN010000191.1:0-328 GCF_054071325.1 Pseudomonas sp. SDO5215_S409
ATCCGTTCCCGCTTTAGCAACTGGAAAAAGCTCTCCGCCACAGCGTTGTCGTGGCCTTTTCGGGCCTAAGGCCCGACTGGTCGAGTGACTGCTTTATCTCACCTCGGCGTTACCAGGCTGTCCGCTATCCCAGGCTTCAGTGAGCTCGTCTATTCGATCCGCGATTTGCGGCTTTTTCGATAGGACTAGGCAGTGCGTGTTGCCGACAGCCATCCATCAATCTCCACGCTCATGGATGTCCTAGCTTTGATCTGCCCACATGCTCTAACGCCGCTTAGGGATGGTCTGAAGTAGGCCACTATGTTTCGACAGCCGAGCCATAGACGCT
>NZ_JBSVWN010000192.1:0-309 GCF_054071325.1 Pseudomonas sp. SDO5215_S409
TCTGGGAGCAGTTGGAAGCCCCGGTGCAGGTGGTATGGCGCGAGGCGCCGCTGGACGTGCAGGAGTTCATCCCGCAGGCGGGCGATGTATTGACGCAGTTGCGTGAACACTTCAGCCCCGCACACCACCGCATGGACATCCGCCGCGCACCGATGATGCACCTGGGCTTTGCCCACGATGCGCCAAACGGGCGTTGGATCGGCATGCTGTCGTTCCACCACCTGGTCAACGACGCGACCTCCATGGGGGTGCTGTCGCAAGAAATCGAGGCCCACATGACGGGCCGCGAGCAACTGCTGGGCGCGTCGG
>NZ_JBSVWN010000193.1:0-306 GCF_054071325.1 Pseudomonas sp. SDO5215_S409
CGCGTGGGAATGCAGCCCGTGACGCTCTGCGTCACCCTGGCGCAAAACTTAAGACGGCGCGGGATGGCGGAACGCGGAGCGTCCCTGGAGGCGTTACCACGCGGAGCGTGGGAACGAGTGGGGGTGGCGCGGGACTCAGGATCGTTCCCACGCTCCGCGTGGGAATGCAGCCCGTGACGCTCCGCGTCACACTGGCGCAAGACTCAAGACCGCACCGGATGGCGGGACGCAGAGCGTCCCTGGAGGCATTCCCACGCGGAGCGTGGGAACGAGTAGAGGTGGCGCAGGACTCAGGATCGTTCCCAC
>NZ_JBSVWN010000194.1:0-303 GCF_054071325.1 Pseudomonas sp. SDO5215_S409
GACACGCCAGCTTCAGGTGCTGGTGACCTTACGGTCGTGGAAGTTCGAGTCTTCTTCTGGGCACCAATTTCAAACCCAAGGTCAGCCTTGAGTTTCACAAAAACCCGCGAAAGCGGGTTTTTGCGTTTCAGCCCTTTGATTTTTAACGAAAAAATTGATTTATAAATTCAAATCAGGGGTTTACAGATCAAAAACCGCTCCGTATAGTTTGCTCCATCAACAGCGGCAACGTTGCTGATCTGCCCAGGTGGTGAAATTGGTAGACACGCCAGCTTCAGGTGCTGGTGACCTTACGGTCGTGGA
>NZ_JBSVWN010000195.1:0-298 GCF_054071325.1 Pseudomonas sp. SDO5215_S409
GCGCCGTCGATGAAGGTCTGGTCGGCGGCGCGGGGGGCGCCGTAGGTGTAGAGCAAAATATCCGCCGCATATTTTTTGTTGCGCCGTAGCATTTCGGCCAGCAACAGGGCAATCGCCCCGCCCAGGCTATGGCCGGTGATGATGAGTGTCTGGCCGTTGTAAAACTTGTCCAGGTAAATAACGACAAACTCGCGCAGGGCCTGTGCGGCGCCGTAAAAGCCACGGTGGGCTTGGCCAACACCTTCAGAGGGTTCAAGCGGGGCCTGGTTCGCGTCGATATCACGAAACAAATCCCAGG
>NZ_JBSVWN010000196.1:0-297 GCF_054071325.1 Pseudomonas sp. SDO5215_S409
GGTCCCAGTGGAATTGCACTTTTACGCGGCCGTATGGGTCGCAGTGGATTTCTTCGCCTTTGGGGCCGGTGACCCGGGCGGTCTGGCTGCCCAAAATGCGCGGTTTTGGATGCTTGAGAGGGGGCCTGTTCGGTACATCCCAAGGCGTGGCTTTAAAGGTGTTGCGATAGCCTTGGTCGACGTCATGGGGCATCGACTCTTCAAGCACCTGCGTCTGCATGCCTTGGTGGACGATTTCAGTAAGCAACCACAGGTCATTCCACCGCGCTTTGGGGTGTTCGGTCAGGGCCAGAAAAT
>NZ_JBSVWN010000197.1:0-297 GCF_054071325.1 Pseudomonas sp. SDO5215_S409
CGCCTACAGGGCGCCTTCGGTTGGTTCAGTTACACCACTTCCAGGGACACGATCCCACGCGGCCAGCATCCGAATCAACTGCATTCGCGTCAGCCTGCGTAATTGCTCACGAAGCTCATCTGGTACGCTGACGATGGTGTTCTGGATAAGTTGCAATGTGACGCGGCAAGCCTGGATCGCTGTTTTACGGCAAACCTTGAGGACGCGCAGCGACTCGACTATCCCGTCTAGCTTCTTGCAAAAAAGGGCATGATTTTGCAAGTGGTGCGATCGCCGGTGGCGCAGCGGAAGGCCTGA
>NZ_JBSVWN010000198.1:0-297 GCF_054071325.1 Pseudomonas sp. SDO5215_S409
CGTCGGGCTCATAACCCGAAGGTCGTCGGTTCAAATCCGGCTCCCGCAACCAAACATCAAAAAAGGCTACTCGAAAGAGTGGCCTTTTTTGTGCGCGCCTGTTTTAGCCTCCCTTCTGTTGCCCGGCAAAAAACTGTTTCCTTTCGAGCACTTAGCTTTTGCAGCGGGCGATGTTCAGTTATTTGTTCAATCCTCTTATTAAAGGTTGACACACTGGCGTTGGGCTGTAGAATGCCGCCTCACAGACGCGGGATGGAGCAGCCTGGTAGCTCGTCGGGCTCATAACCCGAAGGTCGT
>NZ_JBSVWN010000199.1:0-288 GCF_054071325.1 Pseudomonas sp. SDO5215_S409
GATCGTTCCCACGCTCCGCGTGGGAATGCAGCCCGTGACGCTCTGCGTCACCCGTGCGCAAAACTCAAGACCGAGCTGGATGGCGGGACGCAGAGCGTCCCTGGAGGCATTCCCACGCGGAGCGTGGGAATGAGTGGAAGCGGCGCAGGACCCAGGATCGTTCCCACGCTCCGCGTGGGAATGCAGCCCGTGACGCTCTGCGTCACACCTTGCGCAAAACTCAAAACCGCATCGGATGGCGGGACGCGGAGCGTCCCTGGAGGCGTTACCACGCGGAGCGTGGGAACG
>NZ_JBSVWN010000200.1:0-281 GCF_054071325.1 Pseudomonas sp. SDO5215_S409
TGGTTGGCGATGTTGATCAGGGTGGTCAGGCTGTGTTGGGCGGCGTTGCTCATGGTTTGGTAAAGTTTGCTGGTGCGCACGGACTCCAGATCAAGGACCGCTTTGATTTCACTGGTACGTGAGCCCAGGCTGGTAGCGTCACCGGAAGCGCCCAGCGTGAGTGTGGGCGAGCTGCCATCGCCCTCGCGCCCCTGATCGTCCAGCTTTCCCGTGGTGCTGAAATTGTGGGTGACTTGCTGGATGAGCGCGGCGATTTCAGGGTTGAAGTTGAACAGCGCCAT
>NZ_JBSVWN010000201.1:0-278 GCF_054071325.1 Pseudomonas sp. SDO5215_S409
TCTCACCAGGTCGGCCTGATGAACCGATCTCCGTACAGAATCGCAAATTGATTCATCGCGCTTTTCCAATCATGGGCCGGTTTCCCCCAATTGGCTGTTATGTTGCGCAATCCCAGCCAAATCAGTTTGGTCGCTGCGTCATCATTCGGGAAATGCCCGCGAGTCTTGATGACCTTGCGTAGCTGGGCGTTGATGCTCTCAATGGCGTTGGTGGTGTAAATCACTTTCCTGATAGCTGGTGGGAAGACGAAAAATGGAATCACTCGATCCCAGGCGCG
>NZ_JBSVWN010000202.1:0-276 GCF_054071325.1 Pseudomonas sp. SDO5215_S409
GCACCACGCTGCCCGGCAGGGCTTCACCGCTGCACATCACGCGCACCAGCCCGGCCGCCGGGCTCACATCGCCATGGGCCAGGAACACGTCGAGCATCGACGGTACGAAGTGCAACGTGGTGACGCGCTCGGCCGCGATGATTTCACACAGGTACTCGGGATCCTTGTGCCCGCCGGGGCGGGCCATGACCAGGCGTGCGCCGGTGAACAGCGGCCAGAAGAACTCCCACACCGACACGTCAAAGCTGAACGGGGTTTTCTGCAACACCGTGTCCT
>NZ_JBSVWN010000203.1:0-276 GCF_054071325.1 Pseudomonas sp. SDO5215_S409
GTTGGTCGTAGGCGGGGCCAGGTCGTTGCAGCACCGCTTTTGCGCTGGTGATTTTTTTCTGCACGGTGATGAGCTGCAGCAACCAGGCTTGATAGTCGCGTGGGTACGTCGGGTTGAAGGTCAGTTGAGTGGCGCTGGATATCTCGGTGGAGATCAATACCTGGGGCACGGCCAGGGTCAGTGCGGCTTGTTGTTTCATGGCCGGTAACAGCATGCCGCTGAGCCCGTGCCAGGCGTCTTTGGCCTGGTGGTTGGCGATGTTGATCAGGGTGGTCA
>NZ_JBSVWN010000204.1:0-275 GCF_054071325.1 Pseudomonas sp. SDO5215_S409
AAGCGTCTATGGCTCGGCTGTCGAAACATAGTGGCCTACTTCAGACCATCCTTAGTTGGCGTAACCTTTTTGCCTGTCCGTTTGCGGATGTAGTTCTCGGTCATCACCACGGTGGTACGCCCAAGTTGGTCTTTGGCCTGCAGGATGTCGCGGCTGGACTCGGCCTTGTACGTACCTACTCTGGCGCGCAGATCCGACGAGATTCGAACGAATCCTTGCCGTAAGCGTCCGAGCTACACCGCCTTACAACTCAAACCTTAATCCGTTTAAACCAC
>NZ_JBSVWN010000205.1:0-270 GCF_054071325.1 Pseudomonas sp. SDO5215_S409
CCAACCACTGGATGCCGCAAGAGGTCAACATGACCGCCGACATCGCCCTGTGGCGCAACCCCGAAGGCCTGACCGACGACGAACGCCGTATCGTCATGCGCAACCTGGGCTTCTTCTCCACCGCCGACTCCCTGGTGGCCAACAACCTGGTGCTGGCCGTCTACCGCCTGATCACCAACCCGGAATGCCGCCAGTACATCCTGCGCCAGGCGTTTGAAGAGGCGATCCACACCCACGCTTATCAGTACTGCATCGAATCGCTGGCCATGG
>NZ_JBSVWN010000206.1:0-267 GCF_054071325.1 Pseudomonas sp. SDO5215_S409
GAGGCACTTGAAGCCGTAGTCAATAAGTAAATTATTTCGAAAACAGTACACTAGAGTGTTTTTTTTTCCTGAAATCGGATGCCGCGACAACATGAATATTGTTCCGCAATTTTTTGAACGGCTACGAATTTATTGGCTCTCAAGGGTGGTTGAAATGGATTTATGCGGAAAAATGTTTTACTTAAGTGATTGATTTTATTGTTTAAAAACTCGGACTTAAAATCCCCCGCTCGTAAGGGCGTGCCGGTTCGATTCCGGCTTCGGGCA
>NZ_JBSVWN010000207.1:0-266 GCF_054071325.1 Pseudomonas sp. SDO5215_S409
TGGTTGGCGATGTTGATCAGGGTGGTCAGGCTGTGTTGGGCGGCGTTGCTCATGGCTTGGTAAAGCTTGCTGGTGCGCACGCTTTCGAGGTCGAGCACGCCTTTGATTTCGCTCAGGCGTGAGCCGATGTTTGTCGCATCGCCGGATACGCTCGGGCTCAGTATGGACGCGCCGTCCTGATCGTCCAGCTTGCCCGTGGTGCTGAAATTGCGGGTGACTTGCTGGATGAGCGCGGCGATTTCAGGGTTGAAGTTGAACAGCGCCAT
>NZ_JBSVWN010000208.1:0-264 GCF_054071325.1 Pseudomonas sp. SDO5215_S409
TTGCCGCACCTTACCTGAGGTAGAGGTGTTGCACTCAGTTTTTGCGGCCGCCGAGGCTTAATTTCTTTATTAAACTGAAAAACATCCATAACCCCTCTCACTTACATTTAGTACAGCAATACCTTTTACCTCAGGAAAATGTTCTCCACCCTGTTTATTAAGCAACTACTGCTGATACTTACTTTTACCAAACCTTGAACAAAAATAATGGGCGGTTGCAGGAACCGAGTGCAACACGGTCATTGAATTGAAGAGGGGGCCTCA
>NZ_JBSVWN010000209.1:0-256 GCF_054071325.1 Pseudomonas sp. SDO5215_S409
TTGAAGTGTAGACGAATTACTCAGAAATTTATTTCGCGAACAGCACACTAGGAGCTGAGCTAAAGTTTCTAAAATTTTAAATTCTGTATCCATGTCTCGCAGATATCCCTCAGCCGTTCCAACCTATTTAGACGTAGCAACTTGAGGTTTTAATATCCACGAATTCAGATCACCACTAGGTTTCGGCAAAAACTCCTCGGCCCTAGGGAAATCCTGAAGAAGACTTCCAAATATGGTGAAATACGCCGATCCCGTT
>NZ_JBSVWN010000210.1:0-254 GCF_054071325.1 Pseudomonas sp. SDO5215_S409
GTATGGAGAGCAGGATCACTTCGTCGGTGTGGGTGATGAAGGCTTGGGTGTCGGTATTGGCGCCGTCAAACTGCGTATCGTCGAAGAAGTGAAGCCTGGCAGGGTTCTCTTGTGCGCTGCCCCTCTCGGGGTTGTTTTCCGGGTAGAGCTCAGGGTCAAACGGCAGCACTTCCAGCCGTTTGGAGTACGGCACGTCCTTATACAACGGGTAATGCGCCAAGTCGTTTTTCTGGCCCGCATCGACGCGCCAGATC
>NZ_JBSVWN010000211.1:0-248 GCF_054071325.1 Pseudomonas sp. SDO5215_S409
GACCCCGACCTTGGCAAGGTCGTGCTCTACCAACTGAGCTATTCCCGCAAATGGCACCCCCGAAGGGATTGGCCAGTGACCGCCGTGAGCATCGCTCGCCTGCGGCCTTTACACGTGACGCCACACAAAAGAAAAAAGGACTCAAGGTCCTTTTTCTTTGCCTACCGTGTTCATCGAACCCGATAAGCGGATGTTTGGAGCGGGAAACGAGACTCGAACTCGCGACCCCGACCTTGGCAAGGTCGTGC
>NZ_JBSVWN010000212.1:0-247 GCF_054071325.1 Pseudomonas sp. SDO5215_S409
CCGAGATTCACTACCACGCCGGGGACAAGGTGGTGGTGGAAGCGGGGATGGAATTCACGGCGAAAGCGGGGGGCAGTTTTATCAAGGTGGATGCGGGCGGGGTGACGATCAGTGGGGCGCAGGTACAGGTGAATTCGGGGGGTGGGCCGGGCAGTGGGACGGGGCTTCAGATACTCGGCCCATTGCTGCCGGGCCTAGGGAAATCCTGAAGAAGACTTCCAAATATGGTGAAATACGCCGATCCCGT
>NZ_JBSVWN010000213.1:0-245 GCF_054071325.1 Pseudomonas sp. SDO5215_S409
CACACAGGCGCCAGGTCCATTGCACCGGGGAGTAGGCGATGCGCAGTTGGCTGCGCCGCGGGTAGAGCAGGTACGGATGGCTTTCACCGGGGTTGTGGCGCACATCCTTATTCAACTGGCGGTCGGTCCACAGGTGGCGGGTGAACAGCCGCCCGCTGAGCTGGTACTCATGAAAGGTCTGGTCGACGCTGTTGTACACATACACCCAACCATCGCGCAGTTGGCGCAGGGTGTAGCTGCGGGTT
>NZ_JBSVWN010000214.1:0-245 GCF_054071325.1 Pseudomonas sp. SDO5215_S409
TCAAAGATGATGGTGACGGGGCTATTTATCCAAGTGGAATTCGCTTCAGGAGGGGGGCTGGGGTAAAAAGCCGTTTTGCGTTCTATCGGAAATGTTGAGTCTTTGATTACGTCGGTGTAAAGCTTTCCGATATGCGCCTTTATTTCGTTGTTCTGGTTTTGAGTGAAGTAAAAAAGTGCTGAAAAAATCGTTAATGAAAAAGCAGAAAAAAGCAGTGCTTGGTTTTTCGTTTTAATTATTTCGAT
>NZ_JBSVWN010000215.1:0-242 GCF_054071325.1 Pseudomonas sp. SDO5215_S409
TTTCGTCGGTCAGGCGGACCCGCAGCGGCAAGGTGTTGATGAACATGCCCAGGGAGCGGTCAGCGCCGTCACCGGCCTGCAAGCGGCCCAACAATACCGTGCCAAACACCACGTCGTCGGTGGCCGAAACCGCACCCACCACCTGTGCCCAGACCCAGTGATACAGGCTGGCCGCACTCACGCCCAGCTGACGGGCCTGTTGGCGCAAGCGCTGGCTGAACGCCGCGCCCAGCCAGTGTTCC
>NZ_JBSVWN010000216.1:0-232 GCF_054071325.1 Pseudomonas sp. SDO5215_S409
GCAAACTCAGCGGCCAAGGCCATGATGAGTTACACCACTTCCAGGGACACGATCCCGCGTGGCGTCCAGATCTGTCTGATTACCGTGCTCCTTTGGCACTATTAAGCTTGCGCTAACAAAAATAACCTTTCTCTCTCCTCAACGGCATCCAATCGATCAAACCTTCTAACAAAGTCCTCTAAGGATGGTCTGAAGTAGGCCACTATGTTTCGACAGCCGAGCCATAGACGCT
>NZ_JBSVWN010000217.1:0-230 GCF_054071325.1 Pseudomonas sp. SDO5215_S409
CAAGATTAAATTCCGAAACCCCAATTGCGAAAGCAGTTGGGGTTTTGTTTATGTAGAAGCCTATGATTTTCACCGGCACGTTGCATAAGCAACGGTCTGGTACACAGAATTTCTTGACGACCATAGAGCATTGGAACCACCTGATCCCATCCCGAACTCAGTAGTGAAACGATGCATCGCCGATGGTAGTGTGGGGTTTCCCCATGTGAGAGTAGGTCATCGTCAAGATT
>NZ_JBSVWN010000218.1:0-229 GCF_054071325.1 Pseudomonas sp. SDO5215_S409
TCGTCGCGATCAGGCCAGACGGCGATGACCTGCTGATCGACCTGATCCCTCAGACTACTAGCTTCCCTACCTGCAGTGGCTGCCATCAGCCCAGTACCACCACCCATGAGTACTGTCAGCGCTTGATCCGCGACCTGCCCATGCTGGGTCGCACGGTTCGGCTGAATGTGGAGCTGCGGCGTGTCGGGTGCAGTGCATGCGGCAAGCGAATGGAGGCAGTCAGTTGGCT
>NZ_JBSVWN010000219.1:0-225 GCF_054071325.1 Pseudomonas sp. SDO5215_S409
CGGTGACGCCGGACAACACGCCGATCGGCAAGGCCATCGCCAACACCCGTATGTATGTGCTGGATGCGCAGATGCAGCCGGTGCCGCTGGGCGTGGTGGGCGAGTTGTTCATCGGTGGCGTACAGGTGGCCCGTGGTTACTTGCACCGCCCGGAACTGACCGCCGAACGTTTCCTCAAGGACCCGTTCAGCGAGGGTCGGCTGTATCGCACCGGGGACATCGGGC
>NZ_JBSVWN010000220.1:0-223 GCF_054071325.1 Pseudomonas sp. SDO5215_S409
ATCTCCTGCCCGGCAGGCCCGGTGACGATGGCGGTCTGGCTGCCTATGCGCATCGATTTGGGGTGTTTCAGCGGCGGGCGGTAGGGTGCGTCCCACGGCGTGGCGAGAAAGTGATTACGGTAGCCCTGGTGGAAATCGTCCTTGTGGTCGGTCACGTCGCTGATGACATTTTCACCGAGCACTTGCGGCTGTTTGCCTTCATGGATGACCTCCAGCAACAGCC
>NZ_JBSVWN010000221.1:0-223 GCF_054071325.1 Pseudomonas sp. SDO5215_S409
ATCTCCTGCCCGGCAGGCCCGGTGACGATGGCGGTCTGGCTGCCTATGCGCATCGGTTTGGGGTGTTTCAGCGGTGGGCGGTAGGGCGCGTCCCACGGCGTGGCGAGAAAGTGATTACGGTAGCCCTGATGGAAATCGTCCTTGTGGTCGGTCACGTCGCTGATGACGTTTTCACCGAGCACTTGCGGCTGTTTGCCTTCATGGATGACCTCCAGCAACAGCC
>NZ_JBSVWN010000222.1:0-213 GCF_054071325.1 Pseudomonas sp. SDO5215_S409
GGGTGACTTGCTGGATGAGCGCGGCGATTTCAGGGTTGAAGTTGAACAGCGCCATCCCAAACAGTCGGGTGGGTTGCTCGGCCTGTTCGCACAGCCAGGCTTGCCCGTTTTCCCCATTACCCAGCAGGGTGTAGAGGGCATGGGCGGTTTCCAGCAACTGGCTGGCCTGGGCTTCATTGCAGGTGTCGTGGTAGATCGCTTCGGCGTTGGGGT
>NZ_JBSVWN010000223.1:0-213 GCF_054071325.1 Pseudomonas sp. SDO5215_S409
CGTCTATGGCTCGGCTGTCGAAACATAGTGGCCTACTTCAGACCATCCTTAAGCGACTGGCGAGTGTGAGGTTGGCTGACGGGGGCTCTGGAGGTGGGCCACGTTTGACACAGTGATGACGGTAGTTTCAGCGAAAACGAATTTAATCATTTTATAAGGCTAGTGTACTGTTTTCGAAATAATTTACTTATTGACTACGGCTTCAAGTGCCTC
>NZ_JBSVWN010000224.1:0-211 GCF_054071325.1 Pseudomonas sp. SDO5215_S409
CCATCCCCCAGCGAGAAGGTCGTCGAGCACGCATCATTCTGCTGGCCGCCGAGGGCGAAACCCGTGACAACATTGCACGGCTGACTGGCTTTTCCTGCCCGACGATTACCGACTGGTGCCAGCGCTTCCAGGCACATCGGCTGGACGGGTTGGTCGATAAACCGGGGCGCGGGCGCAAGTCGCCTTTGCCTGAGGAGACGGTTCGCCGGGT
>NZ_JBSVWN010000225.1:0-210 GCF_054071325.1 Pseudomonas sp. SDO5215_S409
AGCGCGGGCTGGACATGGTCGTCGGCCTGTTCGCCATCCTCAAGGCGGGCGGCGGTTACGTGCCACTGGACCCAGCTTACCCGCTGGACCGCCTGGCCTACATGCTGCAAGACAGCGCCCCGGCGGCGCTGTTGGTACAGGGTGCCACACAGGCGCTGCTGGGCGATGTGACGGTGCCGGTGGTGGACCTGGACCAGGTCACCTGGCAGC
>NZ_JBSVWN010000226.1:0-209 GCF_054071325.1 Pseudomonas sp. SDO5215_S409
AGCACGACCTTGCCAAGGTCGGGGTCGCGAGTTCGAGTCTCGTTTCCCGCTCCAAGTTTAAGCAATGTGGCCTCAGGGCGGCATTGAGTGAAACCAGGGCAGCATCTTCGGATGTAACCTCTGGGCACTGGAACACACACCATGTGTTTCAGTTGTGTGTCCCCTTCGTCTAGTGGCCTAGGACACCGCCCTTTCACGGCGGTAACAGG
>NZ_JBSVWN010000227.1:0-204 GCF_054071325.1 Pseudomonas sp. SDO5215_S409
CGATCGGCAAGGCCATCGCCAACACCCGTATGTACGTGCTGGATGCGCAGATGCAACCGGTGCCGCTGGGTGTGGTGGGTGAGCTGTTCATCGGCGGCGTACAAGTCGCCCGTGGTTATCTGAATCGCCCGGACCTGACTGCCGAACGCTTCCTCAAGGACCCGTTCAGCGAGGGTCGGCTGTATCGCACCGGGGACATCGGGC
>NZ_JBSVWN010000228.1:0-204 GCF_054071325.1 Pseudomonas sp. SDO5215_S409
CCTGCCTGACGGCAGGCCGTTACCGGCCCGCACACAAAAAATCTGACAGTCCCGGCACTTTCAGTGCGCGGTTTCCTTTAACCGGGGCCTTCCTCGCCTGCTTACGGCTGTCACCCTCTTGTGGGCGTGAAATGGGCAACTTCTGAACCGCTAAGGATGGTCTGAAGTAGGCCACTATGTTTCGACAGCCGAGCCATAGACGCT
>NZ_JBSVWN010000229.1:0-203 GCF_054071325.1 Pseudomonas sp. SDO5215_S409
CAATTTGAACGTGCGCGTCAGGTGAGGCTTCAGATCATTGGCAGCCCACAGTTTATGGACGGTGGTCGAGGAAATACCCGCTGCCCTTGCCATGCTCCGACAGCTCCAGCGCGGTTCACCGATGCGAGGTCGGGTAACCTGCTCCAAGACCCGGCGAACCGTCTCCTCAGGCAAAGGCGACTTGCGCCCGCGCCCCGGTTTAT
>NZ_JBSVWN010000230.1:0-203 GCF_054071325.1 Pseudomonas sp. SDO5215_S409
TGAATCAATTTGCGATTCTGTACGGAGATCGGTTCATCAGGCCGACCTGGTGAGAATCAGGGCCTGCCTGACGGCAGGCCGTTACCGGCCTGCACACAAAAAATCTGACAGTCCCTTGTTGGCAGGCGATGGCCATACTTTTCAAGCGCATAAACAAAACCCCAACTGCTTTCGCAATTGGGGTTTCGGAATTTAATCTTGAC
>NZ_JBSVWN010000231.1:0-201 GCF_054071325.1 Pseudomonas sp. SDO5215_S409
ACTCCCACACCGACACGTCAAAGCTGAACGGGGTTTTCTGCAACACCGTGTCCTGAGCGGTGAGGCCGTACTCGTCCTGCATCCACAAGAGGCGGTTGACCACACCGGCGTGTTCGTTGATCACGCCCTTGGGCTGGCCGGTGGAACCGGAGGTGTAGATCACGTAGGCCTGATGGCGCGCGGTCAAGCCCGGCACTTGCG